>JANRME010000108.1:0-2832 GCA_033761835.1 Saprospiraceae bacterium | reverse complement strand
AACCCACCAATGCTGCGCTCGGCGTAATTGGAACTAAAGTAAAGCGTTTTGCCATCTCGCGCGAGGAACGGCGAGGTTTCATCGTAAGCGGTGTTGACGCTCGACCCAAGATTTTGCGGGGTCGTCCAGCGATTATTTTTGAATGAAATTTTATACAAATCATAACCTCCGTAACCTCCTGGGCGACTACTGGCGAACAAAATCAACGTATCGTTGTAAAAAAAAGGGCTTTGATCGCCACTGCGTGTATCAATTGGGGAGACAAAAGGATCGGAGCTCAGCACTCGATTCTCGCTTTGGCGGAAAGTGTCCACCAGTATTTCGCCAATATTCAATTCCGAGCCTTTGAAATAAATAAGCGCGGTGCCTTCTTTGTTGAAGTCCAGCAATACCTCATGGCGCGGGCTGTTCATTTGAATCGGCATCGGTTGTACGCTCGTCCAAGTACCTTTTTCGTTTTCACAAAAATACATATCGCTGAAATACTGTCCAAAACGCTCATCCGGCGCGCCTTGAGGATTGCGCTTGCCCCCCATGCTACCCTCTCGCGAAGAGGAAAAATAAAGTCGATCATCATAGGTGACACTCAAAACGGGAGTAAATTCATCATAAAATGTATTAACCTGACTACCAAGGTTTTCCACATAAGCTTCCGGGAGTTTGTATTGGTATTGCTGACCATTGGCGCAGCGACGGATGATGTCCACCACCATACGGCGATTGGGATCATTTGGTGCAATATTTTTCAAATAAGCCTTGTAATAGCGCCCCGCTTCTGCAAATTGATGCCGTGCATGAAAGATTTTGCCAAGGTAAAACCAGCATTCCGGGTACAGCGTTTTTTCGTTTGCCACCAGATTATTCAGTATATCCGCTGCTTCATCCAATTGATTCAAATGATACAAGCATAAAGCAATAAGAAAGCGCCCTTCCTCGTCGTTGCGGCTCAGATTGCGAGAATTTCGCAGGGTTTTCAGGGCATCTTCATACCGATTAAAGGTAAAAAATTCCTTGGCTCGCCGCTTGAGTTCGGTATCGCTTTGGCTGTAGCCAAAAACACAGAGAAGCGAAAACAGTATACAGATATAGTATTTCATTCACGGGGCATTTTTTTCATAACGATTTTTAAGCAAGAATAGCGTGGTCATTTTAGAATTCCCTTTCATAAGATACGGAAAAACAAGGGAATAGTTGCGAATGAATACTTTAATGAATGAATTATAAAAAATTTCGTTTGAATAAAAATCTAGTATTTCAATTTTTCAATAATCTTTTCCAAGCTCAGTTGCTCCTGTTCACCGCTCACCATATTTTTAAATGAAAGCTGCCCACTGGTCATTTCTTCATCCCCGATGAGTACAACATAAGGCACATTGCGGCTATTGGCATATTTCATTTGCTTTTTCAAATTACCGGGGTCAGGATAAATCTCTGAATTAATACCTGCTGCGCGCACTTTATTCAAGCATTCAAAAGCATAACGATGCGTTTTTTCATCAAAAGCGATCAATAATAATTGCAAACTCGAAGCTGCATCCGCCGGGAAAAGTTTCAACTCTTCCATTACATCATAAATCCGCTCCGCTCCAAAGCTGACGCCTACACCAGAGACGCCTTTCAAACCAAACACACCCGTGAGATCATCGTAGCGCCCACCGCCGCCGATGCTGCCCATTTGCACGCCTTTTGCCTGGACTTCAAAAATGCACCCGGTGTAATAATTCAAGCCACGCGCCAGTGTAATATCAAATTTTACTTCATTTTTAATAGAATCCCCGAGATAAGCAAAGAGCGTTTCTAATTCTTCAATTCCTTTTAATCCTGTTTCCGTATTCGCAAAAAGTGGCTTTAAATCATTTAAGTTATTTACTTGTAAAATTTCTTCTATTTTATCAATCGAAGCCGCTTGAATATTGCGTTCCAGCATTTCCTTGCGCACGCCTTCTATGCCAATTTTATCTAATTTGTCAATAGCAATAGTCATTGCCATAAATTGCTCAGAAATACCTGCTGCCTCAGCGATGCCTTGTAATATTTTTCGATTATTTACTTTAATAATAACAGGAATATAAAGTTTTGTAAAAACCTCATCATAAATCTGCACCAATTCCGCTTCATACATTAAAGATGCCGAGCCTATTACATCCACATCACATTGATAAAATTCTCTATATCTCCCTTTTTGCGGGCGGTCGGCGCGCCAAACGGGCTGAATTTGATAACGCTTAAAAGGAAATGTAATATTATTTTGATTCATTACAACATAACGAGCAAAGGGCACGGTCAAGTCATATCTTAAACCTTCTTCTGTTAAATCACTTTCGTTTGGATTTTTGGCTAAAGCTTCTGTCAATTTTTCGCCACGCTTCAAAACCTTGAAGAGCAGGCGATCACCTTCTTCGCCGTATTTGCCAGTAAGCGTAGAAAGCAATTCGATTGTAGGCGTTTCCAGCGGCTGATAGCCGTATTTGATAAACACCGATTTGATAATATCGAAAATATAATTGCGCTTGAGTACCTGTTCAGGGCCAAAATCACGCGTACCTTTCGGAATTCCGGGCTTCATTATTATTGAATATTTATCATTGAATGATGACCTTTTGGTCAGGAAGGTGCAAAGTTAAGCTTATTTTACAAAAAGCTTAGTCAACGAAAACTTCTTGTAAGTTGATTTCAAAATCAGCGAAAATGCCGACTGGTGCGATGTCTTCTCCTGTATATATTTTACGAAGCTGATATTTATCTTCCTGTAAATCAAAGACTAATACGTGTTGTTCTGAAGGATAGACTACCCAATATTCCCGGACGCCATTTTCTTCGTACAACCGAAAT
>JANRME010000107.1:0-39705 GCA_033761835.1 Saprospiraceae bacterium | reverse complement strand
CATCGAAATCAAACGGAATTATAGTTTCTCCTAATTGATTAATAAACCCGAATTTACTCGCTTTTCTTACTCTTGCTAATCCTTCTGAAAAATCATACGCTTCATCATATTCAATTGGAATTGCAACTTTGCCCATTTTATAAATAAACCCCCACTTATTCTCCTTTCTTACCCGAGCTAATCCTTCTGAAAAATCAGACATTTCATCATATTCAAAAGAGGTTAGAGAAGTTCCTGTTTTGTCGATGATGCCCCATTTAATTCCCTTTTTCACTTTAGCAACACCTCCATCAAAATTAGACGCATCTTGAAATTGAAAGGGAATTACGATTTTACCTAGTTTATCAATAAATCCTATAGTGTCTCCTTTTTTTACAATTGCAAACCCTTCCTTAAAATCATAAGCTTCATCATATTCATAAGGAATTACTATTTCTCCAATTGTATTTACATATCCAAATTTACCGTCTCTCTCATTAGGTTTAGGATAAACGTGGAGAAGACCAAATTCTATTCGTTTTAAAATTGTTTCTTCATGTGGTGTATTTCCTTCTTTATAATGTTTTAAAGCATTTTTATAAGATATAATGGAGGATTCCCATTTCATTGCTAAAAAACTCTTATCTGCTTTTTCTATAAATTGATTAAATAGGGCATTATTCGCCTTGGTTTTTGATTCTTCAATAAGTTGGGTATTCTTTAGTAGTGAAGCTTTTTCACAAAGAGATATAACTTTAATATAGTCTTCTCTTTGGAAGGAAGAATGTATTTCTTCTTCTATTCTCAAGTAATCAATATTTTTTTGACATTCATCCTTTCTTTTATTTATACATTCTTTATAGGTAGGATATAAAGGAGGTTTCTGACTTCCAAAATTAAGATTTAAAACTTCTTCATATGTATCTAGTGCTTCTATCCAATTTGCTTTTCTGAAATATACTTCAGCTCTTTTGAAAAGAAACATAAATTTTTTTTGTTGTTCTTTAAAAAATCTATCTTCTTGAATTTTGTGTACTATTTCCTCCACGAATTTAGCAATTTCATTAATAGCATCATCCTCTCTTTTCCAGTTTGTAATTGGCTTACCTTCTGAAGGAGTTATATATAATTTTTTTAAATCTACATTCTCCCAAAGACACGGTCTCAGAATCACAGAAATAGCCTTAGCGTTTCCCTCTACGTGTGCTTTTATAACTCTGCTCATTTCTTTCTCAAAAGAATAATCAGAAGCTAAAAAATCAGGACTAACTAAAAGTAAGATAATATCTGCGCTATCCAGTTGATTATGAATAGCCCTTTCCCATTCGGCACCAGCTTCAATGGCACTATCATCCCAAATTGAATCAATATGCCCCACTCTTTGGAGAACTTTAAGCGCTGTTTTCAGCTTATCTTTAATTTCTTGGTCTTTCCGAGAATACGCGATAAAAACATTCACCGTTTCTTGCTGCATAAATAAGGGTTATGATTTATACAAATATAAAAATTCTTGATCGCAAGCTGTTTATTTTATTACTTATTGCATTATTATTACATTCTCGCCTTCACCTATTCCACAATAATATCATACTGATCGAGCAAGCCTCTGAGTCCTTCCAATGAGAATTTTGCTTTTTTGATGGAATTGATGGCCGGATTAATGGAAAAGTGGTAAGAAGTGCGAAGGTCTGCGCGTTCCAGCTTGGTTTGTTCAAATATGGCTTTATGCAGGTCACAATGATCGAAGATCGCATTGGTCAAATCCGCTTCGCTGAAATCTACTTCCTGCATATTGCAGTTTTTGAATATAGTGTTTTTTAGGTTTTTTTGATAAAAAGAGGAAAGATGGAGTTGACAGGTTTCAAATGTGACCGAAAACAAAAAGTCATTGCAATCTTCAAAATGCAAGCCCAATAGCCGACAAGATTTGAATTGAACGTCTCGAAAGCCAGTATTGATAAGGCTTGCCATGCTGAGGTCAGAATCTTGGAAAGTACATTCTACAAAATTGGTAGCGGATAAATCCGTGTTTAATAGAATAGAATTAACAAAAGTGCAGCGCTCATAATCGCCCTTGGTGAGTCCTTTTTCAGAGAAGTCAAGGCCCTCGAAAGCTTTATCTTCAATATATATTTTGCTCACATTTAAGCGCTTGACTTATTGATTTTTATACATAATAATTTTGCTTCGTCAGAACTCCGCATTCTTTGGAGTACGCGGAAACGGAATGACATCGCGGATATTGCCCATGCCGGTGATGAACTGTACCATTCGCTCAAAGCCCAAGCCAAAGCCAGCGTGTGGCGCACCGCCAAATTTGCGCAATTCCAGATACCACCATAATTCTTCTTCGTGAATGCCCATCGCTTTGATGCGTTGCACCAGATTTTCATAACGTTCTTCGCGCTGCGAGCCGCCAATCACTTCGCCGATGCCCGGAAACAGGACATCCATAGCCGCTACGGTCTTCCCATCCTCGTTCAAACGCATATAAAAAGCTTTAATATCTTTTGGGTAGTTTCTAACAATCACAGGTTTTTTAAAATGCTTCTCTACCAGCCAGCGCTCGTGCTCCGCTTGCAAATCCTTGCCCCACGCCAGTTCAAATTCAAATTTACCTTTCTTGTATTCCTTGGAATTTAAAATCAATTCCACCGCTTCGGTGTAAGTGATGCGCTCAAAAGCATTGTCCACCACAAAGCGAAGGGTATCCACCAAACCCATTGGGCGCCGTTCCTCTAACTTCATATTTTTCTCCAAATCCTTGATGCGTTGATCGAGGAAGGCAATGTCGTCAGGATAATTCTCTAATACATAGTTGATTAGATATTTGACAAAATCCTCTGCCAAATCCATATTATCTTCAATATCATAAAACGCTACTTCTGGCTCGATCATCCAAAACTCAGCCAAATGCCTTGACGTATTTGAATTCTCAGCTCGGAATGTCGGGCCAAAAGTATAAACCTTACCCAAAGCCAATGCGCCAATTTCCCCTTGCAACTGCCCGGAAACCGTGAGGTTCGTAGATTTACCAAAGAAATCCTCGCTCCAATCCACTTGCCCATCTTCGGTGCGTGGCGGGTTGCCAACATCAAGCGTGGTCACGCGAAACATCTCGCCAGCACCTTCTGCATCACTGCCTGTGATAATCGGCGCGTGCAGATAGTAATAACCCCGATCGTTATAATATTTGTGAATGGCATAAGCTACACCATGCCGAATGCGAAACACTGAGCTAAAAGTAGCGGTACGCATACGAAAATGTGCCTTCTCGCGTAGGAATTCCATCGTCTGCACTTTCGGTTGCATGGGGTATTCCTCTGGATTGCTTTCGCCCAGCATTTCAATATGTTCTGCCAAGACTTCCACCGTTTGCCCTGCACCTTGCGATTCCACTAGTTTTCCTGTCACTGCAATGCAAGCATGGAAGCTGATTTTCTTTAATAAGCTTTCATCGAATTTTTCAAAATCAACCACAATTTGCAAAGTCTTTGCGGAGGAGCCATCGTACAAAGCAATGAAACGATTCGAACGGAATGCGCGTACCCAACCCATTACTGTCACTTCGGCATTCAAAGGCGGGAACCCCAGTATTTTAGATATTTCGGTTCTTTTTTTCATAGTCTAATTGCAGTTCAAGGATTTGAACGATTTTTCAAATTAAGCTGCGAAAATACTTACTTTCACTAGAAAAACCGCAAAATATAAAATGTAAAACCGCAAAAGTGACTGTAAAATTCACTCCTGCGGTTTTTTTTATTTATCCCTGCCTAGCAAGTTTCTATCTCTCTGAATTCCCTGCCTCCAAATCTCCTCGTCTCCAAGGCTACTTCCCTTCCACCAGTTCCTCCCAAACCGACGTCAAACTCCGCTCCACGCCTTGTCCTTTCCATTCCGGCGCACCAGGGATGAATTCGAGCTTGGTAGTCGTGAACTGCTCTTTGGTCTTGCCTGCTTTGATTTCCTTTTTTGCATATTTCAGCAAACTACTCAAGTAATTTTCCATCCCTTTTAAATCAGCCATCGAGCCTGTCACCTCGAAACCCTCACCAGCATGGCCAAATACAAAAATCGTATCCTTATCAAAAGTTTTGCGTGCTTTTTTCAAAGCCGTAATCCAGTTTTTAATATTTGCGCCCGATGTTTTGTCAATAAACGGAAAGCGCCGATTGAACATTAAATCCCCACAATGCACCACATTCGCATTTTCAAAATGGATAAAGGAATCGCCATTGGTATGGCCTGGGCCGAAATAACGCATAGTAATCGTTTCATTGCCAACTTTTTGTGACCACTGCGTATCATAAGTAGTATCAGGGAACAATTGCTTGTCTGCACTGTTATTTGCTTTTGCCACGCGCTCTTGATTTGCTTTTGAATTCTGATGCGCTACTACTTTTTCTACGATACCTTTAAAGGCAATATTCCCGCCCGAATGATCGCCGTGATGATGTGTATTGATAAGCAAGTCAATTTTGCGCTCGCTCTGCTTTCTGATTTCTTCGATCAAATGTGGCGCCGTATCTGGGAACTGGGTATCTACTACCACAATGCCCTGATTATCAATCATCCACGCGATGGTGCCACCGCGCTCCGTGAAGATGCCCACGTTGTTGCGCAGGGTTTTCATCTCGCCTGCGGGTGCGAATAAGTTTTTCAATAATTCTTGTGATGGTAAAAGGCTTGCCCCAAGTGCAAAGCCAGAAGTTTGAAGGAATTGTCTTCGATTCAATTGCATGATGATCTGAGTTTTAAGTAAGAGAATATGCAGTGAAAATACAATTTTACAGATAAGTGTTCATTCGGAGGGAGGAAATCTTTAGGGATTTGTTATGATAACGGGAAGCTATGCGTTTGTGCCGACACATCAAGTATTTTATTAAGCTATTAGAAGGAATAAACAAGACCTATACCAATTATTTCTGCTTTTGCCCGGAAAACAAAACTTTTTCCAGGTTTTTGAAAAGCATTGCCCAACTTGATCTAATTTTTTTTCTTTCCAGAGTCATCGCGCCGGATGGCGTCTTCTATTTTGCGCACAATTTCATCCACCGTGTCGTCGGGTTGAATGGAAGCACCGGAAATCGCCGCCTGTACTTGCTGCAAGCCTTCTTCGATGGTATCGAAACATTCTTTCAATTCCTCAACGTTGCCCGTATCCCAATAGCCGCCTTCGTCTTCCACTTCGAGTTTGGGCAAGTATTTCTGCTGCAGGTATTGCAAAAGCTTCACGACCGTGATATGCGTTTCGATACCGCCAAACTGCGTTTTGGTAGCAATCCAGGGCATCCGAATGGGGTAGCCTTCTTCCGCGTCGAGCGCAACCCGAAAGGGCGAGGTAAGCATACCATGCGCGTTGAAATACAACCACACCGGCTCGCAGCGCTCGTGGGGCTTGAACTGAATCCCTTTTAATCCGCACTCCCCCACGATTTGAATACCTGGCTCGCTGCCGCTCTCCAAATGCGCCGAAGGCGGGGTAGCCCAACTCTCATCCATGATATGGTACTGCCAACCCATCGTCTGCGCGATGTCTTTCACTTCTTCGATGATGGAATAAACGGCCGTTCGTTCGGTCAATTGACCTCGATAGTGAATCGTTACACCCATAGTAAAAACGGTTTAATGATCGCTTACTGAAATTATTATTGGCGATTACGCCTGTCGCTTTCCAATTAATCTGAAATATAAATTTTTCTCCGCATACTTGCCAGAAAAAATGAACAGAATCGCGAAACGTTCCCTTCGTACAAAAGCAATAACAGGCGCATCGAGCGATTTTACATAAAAATCATTATTTTGCAACGCATTATATTCACCAAAAACACCAAGCACATGGTCATCGAAACCCTCGTTACTACCTTCCTCGGCTACCTTGTAGGCAATATCAAAAAAAGCAAAGGCGCGGAGCAAGCCGGCGACGAACTCTCCACCGCCCTCTGGAAGTGGATTCGCCCTATTTTCCTGAAAGACGAAGAACCCCTCAAAGCTTTGCAAGCCAATCCCGATGACACCGCCAACCAAAAGGAAGTCGCCGTCAAGATCGAACAACATTTGAACAAAAACCCCGAAGCACTCAGCCAATTCGAGGTATTGGTCAAGCAGCTAGAAGCCAGCGGCGAGAAGCCTGTCGGCAATGTCTATAACTTCGGCACAGTCGAAAAGCAAGTGAATAACCCTACGATTCAAGGCGATTTGAATATGTAATGGCGACCTTTAGTCAGCGCTGTTTTTTCGGCGGCTGAAGCGTGCCGCTACACAAAAAACCATACGATGTCCGACATCCACAACCAAAACCCCGTTGATAAGCAAATCAACAACCCCGTTATCCAGGGTGACCTCGTGATCCACGGCGACCGCAAGGTAAAACGCTACCTCACCGGTCTCCCCGAACTCCAGGACGAACTCATTGGCCGCGAGCAAGAACTCCTTGACCTCGAAAGTACGCTCCGCAACGCCAAGAGCGTGGTACTCATGAACGGCATGGGCGGTATTGGCAAGACCACCCTCGCGCTGGCTTACGCCAACCTGCACCGCGAGCGCTATACCCATATCGCCTGGGTGGAGGTATCGGGGGAGTTTGCGACCGCACTTACCAGCCATTTCGTGCTGCTGCAAAACCTCCATATCGACAAGCTCACTGGCTCGCCCCAGGGCGACGTGCTGCTCATTCTGAATGAACTGGCCAACCTCGGTGGTACGAACCTGCTCATACTCGACGATGCCAATGAGCATATCAAAGCCTACAAAGCCTACCTGCCCAAAGACTGGCACGTACTCATCACCTCGCGGGAGGACTTGGGCTTCCGGCATACGCTTACGCTCGACTTCCTAAGCGAAGACAGCGCACGCGCACTCTTCTACACCCACTACAAATGGGAGCAAGACGATGACACCGTGAACGCCATCCTGCAAGCGGTGGGCAACCACACCCTCACGGTGGAGCTACTCGCCAAAACCGCCCAGCGCCGCCGCATCAAGCGCGTGGCAGAACTAAGCGAAGCCCTGACAGCGCACGGCCTGGAAATAGGTAGGGTAGCCGACTTCGCTACCTTGCATAGCCGCGACCAAAAAATAGAACGCATCTTCCCTTACCTGAAGGCCGCATTCAAAATAGACGAAGACACCCTCAGCGAGACCGAACGGCTCTGGCTGCGACGCCTCGCCATGCTGCCGCCCAGCTTCACCAAAGTGGAAGACATTGCTACCTGTTTTGAAATAGAAGAAAACAATACCGAAGCCTGGGATGCCTACACCGCTGCGCTGGAAAGCCTGCACGCCAAAGGCTGGCTGATCTACGATGACAAGGACGACGCCTACAAAATGCACCAGATCATACAGGAAGTGGCGCGACACTATATGCCGATTGTAGTCGTAGAGCTCAATACCCTACTGAAAATTATAACCGATTTGGTGACTGTTGAAACTACCACCAAAGACATCGTAGAGCGCTTTGTATGGATACCCTACGCTGAACACTTACTGAGTTTAGTAGCCGATGGTAAACAGAAAGTGGTGATGGAACTGCAGCGCAAACTTGGCTGGCTATATACATTTCAAGGAAATTATAATCGAGCAAAAGAATTATTGGAAAGTGCCGTACGCAATAGCGAAGTGATTTTTGAAACCAATCATATCAATATTGGACACTACAAAAATGTATTAGGGTGGATTTTAAAATTAACGGGAGAATTTAAAGACGCTGCAACGCATTTGGAAAAAGCTTTGGAAATCTTTATCCAACAAAAAGGAGAACAGGATAGTAGCGTAGCAACTGCGCAATCCAATTTGGCAAATGTGTATTCTGATCTGGGCGAGTATGAACGCGCACGCGACTTGCTGGAAAAAGCCTTAGCTTCTGACATCAAAAACTTCGGCGAATTCCATCCCGACTCCGCAATGAGCCAATCCAATTTGGCATCAGTTTACACAAGATTGGGCGAGTATGAACGCGCGCGCGACTTACTCGAAAAAGCCTTAGTTTCGGATTTGCAACATTTCGGCGAATTTCATCCTGAGGTTGCAAGGCTCTACAATAATCTCATCGAAGTGTACGCCCATTTTGAAGCATGGGACAAAGCCCAGGAAGCCTCTACTAAAAGTCTGGATATTTTGTTAAAAACTTTAGGCGCAGCGCATCCTTATATCAAAATAGCAGAGAGAAAAAGGGATTGGCTGCGGGAGGAGATGGAGAAGTAGCCCGCCTTCGTATCTGTCGCTTACTTCGGCGGGCGAGGGATGTAGCGGCGGCTTATTGGGTTAAACAAAATAAACGCACCATAGTGCTTGTGCTTCGTACAGGGCGTCCCAGCGGGACGAAATATTGGTAGAAATGTCGAATAAGAATAAATGGGCGTGCCGTAGGTACGCCACATATTTGGTATGGTTGCGTACCTGACG
This sequence comes from Saprospiraceae bacterium, assembly GCA_033761835.1. Taxonomy (GTDB): domain Bacteria; phylum Bacteroidota; class Bacteroidia; order Chitinophagales; family Saprospiraceae; genus JADJNW01. The sequence goes on along the minus strand of JANRME010000107.1, from coordinate 31,323 downwards.
GCACGCTCCATCAGGGACATATCAAATTCTACCAATATATTGCTCCTACGGAGCATTTTTCTCACGCTGCCGATCATTCATTATCTCATAAGCCGCTATCAAAAGCGTCCTATGGCTCTAAACCGTAGGACGCGTCCAGCTTACACATTAGCCCATCACGGTCACGCTTACCACGTCGCTCCACTGCCCCACGCGCTGGTCTTTGTACAAGTAGATGATGCGGTAGCGCCATACCGCGCTCGTGCCTTTGGGCGGCAGGGCTGCCATATCGATATAGTTGGGCGAGCTATCGATACCGATCGTTACAAAATTGCCATCGGCGTCTTCCTTTTGTATTTCGATGCCGCTCATGCCTTTTTTCTTCCATACGAGTTCGGGGTGGCCGCCGTTCACCAGCCGGATGCTGAAGAGCGGCTTCAGGTCGTTGAATTCCAATACTTTTTCGGTGCCTTCTATACCCAGGTCGTAGCCGTCGGCTATATTGTAATTGGGGTGGGCTTTGATGCGGGCTACCAGCGCGGTGATACGCGCAAAAATACCGGCTCTGATCGGGCCGTTGAACATAGGAGTAGGGGGCATCGGCATTTCGATGATGTCTATGCCTTTAGCGCCATCGCGTGCCAGGTCTTTGAACCCAAAGAACCCACTACAGTAGGCTTCTATACTGGTTTTGTATTGCATCAGCCCATCGAATGCAACCGCATCGGTTTGCGTACCCATTACATCTTCCTGAGAAATGTCGTATTTAGCAGCATAAAGCGGAAGCTTCGCCGCAATGTTTTGCAACCAGGGATCTTTCTCTTTGTCTCCTCGGGGCAGGTAGTAGTTCTTCTGCATAAATTTAAATGTTTTTATGGTTAAAAAATAGGTTACCCCAGCATTTTTGGTAGCATCCATGCTGTAATGCGGCGCTTCGGCCACACCGTAGATGTCTTCCGTGTCGTCGTACACGTCTTCGGTCACACCGTAGATGTCTTCCGCGTCATCGTACATGTCTTCGGCCACGCCGTAGATGTCTTCCGTGTCGTCGTACACGTCTTCGGTCACACCGTAGATGTCTTCCGCGTCGTCGTACATGTCTTCGGCCACGCCGTAGATGTCTTCCGTGTCGTCGTACACATCTTCGGTCACACCGTAGATGTCTCCCGCGTCGTCGTACATGTCTTCGGCCACGCCGTAGTTGTCTTCCGTGTCGTCGTACACGTCTCCCGCGTCGTCGGAATCATGCGATTAGATATGGAAAAGCCCTACTGGTGGGCGTTCCGTAGCTTCCGGTTTAAAAATGTTTGGGTTTGCGTTGATATGAGTAAGTTTAATGTCGTGGGCGATGCCTCCTCGCCTGTTGATCGAAAAGCCTAAGTTTGGGTAAGTTTGTGCAATAAAGTCGCTGTAGTGAACTACACTGACAAATATAAGGATTTTGATAAAAAATGTAAAGGGTTTTAAATGGAAATGGGTTATGGTTATAAAATAGCCCAGAGGGCTTTAATATTGGTAATATCAAGAAGCAGCGCCGTTGTTGCTCCTTTAGGAGCTAAACTGAATTTCGTTAAGCCCCGGCTGGGGCAGGATGCTTATAAAATAGTCTTTGTTACCGACATATAACACCTACGGTGTATCGGCTTGTAGAATGGAGTCAGGTGTTGGCATGAGCAAGGTGGGTATATTGCAAAGATCAATCACTTTAAGTACGATACGGGTATGGTTCTGGTTCGCAGCGTCCACAGGTTTTTAATCTCGAAAGACTTCCTGCAAATTGAGTTCCAAATCTTTAAAAATGCCTACGGGGGCGTTTTCCTCGGAAGAGTAAATGCGGCGCAAGTGGTATTTGTCGTCTTGTAGTTCAAAGGCGACGATGGTTTGGTCATTGGGATGTACGATCCAGTATTCGCGGACGCCATTGGCTTCGTAGAGGTGGTATTTATCGTCAAGTTCTTTTTTGCTATTGCCCGGGGAGATGATTTCAATGATCCAGTCGGGTGCGCCGAGGCAACCGCGGTCATCCAATTTTTCAAGATCGCAGATCACAGAAATATCGGGTTGCACCACCGAGTAAATTTCCTTGTCTGCTTTTTTAGATTTTTTAGAGTCGAACAAGCGCACATCGAAAGGGGCGTAGTAAACCTGGCAAGGGTTTTCCTCGAAATAGGGTGATATCTGGCTGGTGATTTGGAAAGAAATACGCTGATGCCGTCGCGTAGGTGCAGGTGACATTCTAAAGAGCTTCCCTTTGATCAATTCGACGCGCTCTTCAAACTTCCAGGTCAGATAATCGGCGTAGCTATAAACCTTATCGGATGATAATTGATGGACGTTGGTGATCATTGCCACAGTTTTATTGCAAATATACAACAAAAATTATCCCGTTTTTATGCAAAAGCGTCCTACGGGCTTAGAGCCGTAGGACGCTTTGACAGAACGCGCTGATGCGATGAAATCACTACCCGCCAGCGTTGCTGGTCAATAAACCGCCGCTGCCCGCCAGAAATTGCAGGAAGGTGAGTACAACGGTATTTTTAGTATCGCCGCTGCCAACTTTGCTTACGATGTACAGGTCGTGGATTTTGCCATCGGTGATGGGGGTGATCGCTCCTGAAATCGTATGCTGTCTATTTGCAGGTGGCGTGTTCGAGCCTGCGAAGGCTATTTCACCTATTTTTTCGCCGTCGGGCTTGTCTAAGCGCACTTCGAAAGTAAAAGCAGGGACGGGCGCTTCACGCCAACCCATGCCGAGCGTCAGTTTCTGAATAGCGGTAAGGTCCAGGCTGTCAATTTTGAACCACCCATCGGTGGCAGGCACAATCAAAAAGCTTCTACCGCCAAATGACGCTGTCGTGTAGCCTTGCAGATCAGTGGTTTCCATGCCTGCAAAGGTCAGCTTGCTATTGCGCAGAGCTACCGTCTTGCCATTGGAAAGCGGTTTGATGCCAGGAGCGCCCTTGTCGGTGAAGGTGGCACTGAGATAGAGTACGCCGTTGTCTTTGATCTCTTTACCTGCCGTCGGACTGATCGAACCTTTGGCAGGCAGCGATTTTACTTTGGCTTGGGTATTGGCGAGCGATAGAATCCAGGCGATGATTTGGCGGGCGTCGTTTTCGCTGATGCCAGGGTGGGCCGCCATGGCCGTTTCACCCCATACGCCGCCGCCGCCGCGAATGATCTTCTGTGTGAGATAAGGGACAACATTCGGATCGTTTTTATAACGCTTGGCTACGTCCAAATAAGCTGGTCCAATGGATTTCTCTGCTTCTTTGTGGCAGGATTTGCAATCCAAGGAAGCCATGAGGTTTTTACCCATGGCCGCTTCGTTCAGTATCTGATGCCCTTGCGCCATGGCCGCTTTGTCGGTACCTTCGATATAATCAGCAACGACGACGAGATCGTTCAGGTCTTGCGCAGCAGGGTTATCGGGGTCTTTTACGCTGACGTTGTACGCCACTTGCCGACCGGGAAAATAGAACATCTGGTTACCAGCGATGGCGATGTCCACTAAAGGGGCTTCGTTTCCAGCATACAAGTTGATGAGGCTGCTTTTCATGGAAGCGCCTTTGTCATCGTATACTTCTACAACGATATTATAATCGCCTGCTTCCTTGAACGTTTCTTCGAGATAAGGCGCAGTGGTTTTGATTTTGCGCTCATTATTAATATGCCAAACGTAGGTCAGCGGATCGCCTTCGGGATCAGCAGCTTTTACGTCCAGGCGCACTTTCAAAGGCAGCAAACCAGAGGTTCTACTGGCGATCATCGTGTCAATTTTAGGAGACATATTGCCACCGTTGAAATCCAAGCGATAAAGTCCGGCGTCGGGGTTTTGGCTGAACCAACCGCTACCGTATTCCAGCACATATAGGCGTCCATCGGGCCCGACTTCCATATCAATCGGGTTGATAAATTTGGTATTGGGCATGAAGGGTTCCATTTTATCGAAGTCGCCGTTGGGCTTCATCGTCACGGCTTTGATCCAACCGCGTATCCAGTCGTAGATGATGAGTTTGCCATTATAATAATCGGGCAAGCGTGTTTCTTCGGGGAATAGATCGGTGTAGTAAACAGGGCCGGCCATTGCGTTGCGTCCGCCAGTACCCACTTGCGGGAAGTCAGGCGATTCGGCGTAAGGATACCATATAAAGGCAGGGCTTACAGGAGGTAGTTCGCGGAGGCCAGTGTTGTTGCGAGAGTTATTGATAGGTTTATTGGGATCAAATGCAGCGCCGTTTTCACCGGTTGCGTAATTGTGCTCACGGTAGGGGTAGTTATTACCAACAAATAGCGGCCAACCAAAATAACCAGCTTCGCGGGCTTGATTCAATTCGTCGTAGCCACGGGAGCCGCGCGTATCCATACTGTCCACGTTCGCATCGGGTCCGACTTCGCCCCAATAGAGGAAGCCATTTTTCTGATCCACCGAGATGCGATAAGGATTGCGGTTGCCCATCACGTAAATTTCCGGGCGGGCTTTGGATTCGTTTTTAGGAAACAAATTACCTTCGGGAATATCGTAAGTGCCGTCTTCGTTGATTCGGATGCGCAAAATCTTACCGCGTAGATCATTGGTATTGCTCGAAGAGCGGCGCGCGTCGTATTGCTCTTTGCCAGGGCGGTCGTCCAAAGGTCCAAAACCGTGATTGGCGTAGGGATTGTTAGGTTCATCGAAAGGCGTGGAGTTGTCACCCGTGGACAAAAACATGATTCTGTCTTTGCCGAAGGCGATGGAGCCGCCTGTGTGACAGCAAATTTCGCGTTGGGAGTAGAATTGCAGGATAACCTTCTCAGAAGTGAGGGTATCGTTTTCAAATTTGAAGCGCGACAAGCGATTGACAGAGGTATCGATTGGGCTGTAGAAAATATAAACGAAGCGGTTTCGCTCGAAATCGGGGTCTTTCTGAACGCCCATCAAACCTTCCTCTGCGTTGACGCCGGGGGTATTGCTTTTGTGATACACATTCAGAAAAAGTGCTTGTTTTACTGTATCGCTGCCGTTTTTGTACAATAAAACCTCGCCGCGTCTTTGCCCGATAAGGATGTCCAAATTGGGCAGGATCGCCATTTCCGTAGGCTCGAAGAATGTACCCTGAATCAGGGCGGTTTTGCTAAAGCGGTCTTCTTCGGGTGCGCGATGCGTGAGTGCTTTCGCGTAATTCAGTTTTTTATTTTTACCAATGGCGTATTTGATACCGCCCAGGATATGCTTTAAAAATTCGGGTTCGCTGTAAGATTCTTCGGTATGACCGAGTGCGGTGTACCAAGCGCGGCCGCCATCGTACTCGTGGTACCAAGCCATAGGGTGGTTGTCGCCATTGGTGCCGCCGGTATACTTTTTCTCGTCAATTGTTACCAATACATTAACGTCGGGATTCAAGTTTCTGAAATTGTACCATTCATCTTTACGAGTCCATTGTTTTTGTAAATGCTTGGTAGAAATATGTTTCTGATCAACTACATCAAGCGCGACCGTCTGATGTTCGTCAGGATGTCCATTAAAGATGCCACCAACCAATCGCACGTACCAGCCCCAATTGTATTCGGCATCAGAAGCAGCGTGAATGCCCACATAGCCACCACCAGCCTGGATATAGCGTTCAAAGGCAGCTTCCTGATAATGATCTAAAAGTTCACCTTTATTATCGGCTGTACTTAAAAAGACTACTGCGGCGTATTTTTTCAAAGTATCATCTGCAAAAAAAGCAGCATTAGTAGTGGTATCTACCTGAAAATTATTCTCCTTACCTAATTTCATGATTGCCTCTATTCCCGCCGGAATGCTCTCATGAAAGTAGTAAGTATTTTTAGAGAAAACCAGTATTCGCGGTGTTTCCGCGCGATTATTACATTTGCTGAATAGGAACATCAAACCCATTAGGGTGAGGAACATCATTGGGAAGGTACGCTTCATTGTATCGGTATTGTTAGTTTTCAAAAAAAGTAGGGCTAAGCTACAAATAACCTATTAATGACAGCCAAAGTATATCATTTTTTCATTGAAAGCGCTATTTATTTGCTAAATCAAAAGTGACTTGGCGCAAATGATCTAAGAGCGCCTGGCGGTCTTTGTAAGGGATTAAGGCTTCGGGAGGGATGGGATCACCAATTGTAATGCGGAGGGTTTTGCCTATTTTATTGCGGATTTCGTTGAGCAGGAGGCTCAGGCGCAGGTTCATATTGATTTGGCTGGCCAATTGAAATAAGTGACTGTTGCGGCCATGAAAATAGAGCGGCACGACGGTGGCCTGGGTTTGCTGAATGAGGCGTGCGGTAAAACGCTTCCATTCCAGGTCTTGTACGCGCTTCCAGATTTTTGGGGCAGTTGCAACCCCACCCGAAGGGAAGATGCCAAGCGCTTCGCCGGCGCGCAGGCGTTCCATGGCAATAGCGCGGGTACGAAGGTTGGTATTCAGGGCTTCTTTGGTTTCGTTAAAATCAATGGGCAAAAGAAAATCATCTAATTGTTCTTCGCGGCAAAGCACTTCATTGACCAGCAGCGCAAAACGCGGTCGCACCCTCGAAATCAAATGTCCCAGGATCAAGCCGTCCACCACGCCGAAGGGATGGTTCGCAACAAAAATCAACGGCCCTTCGCTTGGCACTTTCGCCAATTGGTCAGCATCGTAACGCATCTTAATGTCCATTTTTTGCAAGGCAGTACCCCACATTTCGGTGGGTGGCAGGTGCATATTGCGCACTTCGTTGTAGATGCGTTCCAGTTTGCGGCGGCCGGTAGCATATTCGATGGTGTTGATGACAACGCGCTTGAGCAACGGATCGTCGAGGTTGCTATAACTCAGGCGACCGGGGATAAATGTTTTATTAGGAGTGGAAATAATTTCTTTCACGATGAAAATTTATATAGGTGTGGCACATTTTGGAAATGCGCCACACTTAATGAACAAAGATAAATAATATAAATCCCTTTGCAACCCTCCACTTCCATCTTTGTTTTTTTCAAAAAAAGCAGGACATTGACGCGAAACTTGCCTATGCAAATCGAATTAAATCATCAAAACCAACGCTACTGCGCTGATTTGTCAAAACCGATTGACATTTCGATTCCGCTGAAAGAAGGTTTGGAAACCGTGAATTGTTTTTACGCGCCGCCTATGGAAGTCGTGCCGGTGGTGGCGGGAAGCTTTATTGGTTCAACTGCAAAGGGCGGCCCTGTCAATTTTTTGAATGTAAAAATCAACCCGCATGGCAACGGCACGCACACCGAATGCGTCGGGCATATTTCCAAAGAGCCTTACACGATTAATCAAACGCTGAAAAATTTTCATTTTTTTGCCAAATTGGTGAGCATTTACCCTCAGAAAACCGTTGAAGGTGATCGAGTTATATTGAAAGAGCAGTTGGAAGAAGCTTTGGATAAGAACATCCCCGAAGCCCTTGCCATCAGGACGATGCCCAATGATGATTTTAAACTGCGCACGAATTATTCCGGCTCGAATCCGCCTTACGTGCATCACGAAGCAATGGAATGGCTGGTAGAGCAAGGTGTGCAGCATTTGTTGATCGATTTACCTTCGATAGATCGGGAGGAAGATGGCGGCAAGTTATTGGCGCACAAAGCATTTTGGCGTTATCCTGACAAAGTGCGTGAAAATTGTACCATCACGGAGTTAATTTACGTTCCCAATTTTGTAAAAGATCATTTATATTTGTTGACTTTTCAGATAGCAAGTTTTGAAATTGATGTAAGCCCAAGTAAGCCTGTTTTGTACGAATTACAAATGTTGGCATGATGTCTTATTTTCAGTCCACATATCGCTCTAAAATTTACCAGGAGTTCACAGCAATCGAAGCCGGAGCTTATCGCCAACTCATTCATTTTTACGAAAAACAGGAAGCTGCTATCCGCCAGTTGGAGTCAGAAGAACATTTTGAAATGACGACGGCTTATGTCAATGCCTTGTTTGAAGTAGGCGCGTATCACAAGCATTTGGCCCTGGTGGACGGCATCATCGAAACCGCGATTAGTCATAATATTGAATTTTACAAAGGCGAAGATATTTTTTTGAAAATGTTGTTTCGTAAGGCTGCCTCGCTTTATAATCTTTTTGAATACGACAAAGCCGAATATATCCTCCGCGAAATTATTCGCATCAATCCCTGGGACAAAGACGCGGTGCTTTTCCTCAAAAAATGCCTGCGCAGCAAGCAACCGCGCTACGTGCAGTACGCACGTGCCACGAGTATTTTTCTTTTTCTGGTAGCGGCCTTGGTCATCGCACTGGAAGTATTGTTGGTGCGACCATTTTACACGCCTTACATCGCTTCCATTGAGCAGACGCGCATTCTGTTGTTTTGCAGCGGTGGTGTTGTGTTAATTGGAGGTGATATCATTCATCGCTTGCTCGTAGAAAAACGAGTGAATGATTTTGTAAATACCATTCGCCGACAAAAGGATTCGGTCTAGGCGCATTAAACTGGCTGCTGGTTGATGCACCTAATCACCACATCGCAATATCCTAATATCTCAGCATCACGACATTCAAAAAATTTGTACTAACTTGCCTTTCAATGCGTTTTGCTATGAAATACCAATTGGCTTCCTATGAACGAAGTATCCACTGAACCCTTTGTATCGAATATCGTAGCGGAGGCGGGCGAGCAAGTGCTACACTTATACAATAAGCATCAAAATACGAGGCTATTATTACATAATTACGCTTTCGCGCAATCCTTAGTAAAACAATGCGCGGAAATCGGCGCGGCGGCCGGCGCTTCCAATGAAAGCATCGAAATGACGCAATTAGCGGCTTGGTTTTTGAAAACGGGTCTGCTCTTCGATTACGAAAATTACCTTAAACATAGCCTCGATCAAGCCCAGCGATTCCTGGCTTTGCGCGATTATCCTGAAGAGGGGCAGCGCACCATTCTAAGAATTATTCAAACCATTGGGAATCAGAATAATCCACAAACTTTAGAAGAAAAAAACCTGGCGGATGCCTTGAGTATTCTGACCTGGATCGAGCGATTTGAAGAACAAAGCCCATTGATGCGTTTAGAGGAAGAATTTATGGGGCAGCGCACTTTCAATAAAAAAGATTGGGCAACAAAACAGCTACAAGAACTGCTTGATGTAAAACTATATACGCATTTTGCAAAAATAAAATATGAACCAATTCTGGCTCAACGCATTAGCAATCAAACCCGTGCAGTAGAAAAGACCGAGCGTAACAAAAATAATGTCGAACCCAAGCCAGTAATCGAGGATTTGCGGCGTTTTCAGGATTTGGATGACTCGCCGATCCGTGCGGTGCAAACTTTCTTCCGCGCCAATTATCGCAACCATATCAACCTCAGCGCTATTGCCGATAACAAGGCAAATATTATGATTAGTGTTAATTCAATTTTGATCAGTGTGCTGATTTCTATTTTATCCTATCGGAACATGGCGGAAACGCAACCACAAGTGGTGTTGCCGGTTATTATTTTTTTGGTGACAGGTCTGGCTTCGCTCATTTTCGCAGTGCTTTCGGCGCGCCCGAAAGTGACCACGCTCAACCATCCGCAGATGAGCAAAGAAGAAAAAAGGCGCAATATTGTATTCTTTGGCAATTTCGTTGCACTTGATCTGGATGAATACGAAGAAGCAATGGATGCGATGTTCCGCGATGGCGAGCTGATGTACGGCAATCTCGTGCGCGACTTGTACTACCTCGGTAAGGTATTGGATAAAAAATATCGTTACCTGACGGTTTCTTATAATATATTTATGATTGGTTTTGTGGCAACGGTCACTACCTTTATCATCACCTTGTTTTTATAGGTTACCATTGTTGCGAAAAACCTAAATATGCGTTAACAAAAAGATAATTTGTTCGTATCAGATATAGTTAATTGCTATTTAAGGCGTTATCAAGCTACCGATTTTTGTAAGAGGTTTAGAAATATGATTTTCAATCTTTATTTCAGATTTCATATCTCAAATCTCTCATTTTAAAAATCCCCATACAAAAACTATTAATATGAAATCGAGCGCAGTCTTATTGATTTTGTTGACTTTATTGATGAATATGGGTAGGACACAGTCCAAAACCCAGGATCATCTGGATTATATTTCAGAGTACAAAGACATTGCTATTCGAGAGATGCAAAGAGCAGGTATTCCGGCGAGTATCAAGTTGGCGCAGGCTATCTTGGAAAGCGAAGCAGGGAAAAGCGATTTGGCGCGCCGAGCCAATAACCACTTTGGTATCAAATGCAACCCGGAATGGGATGGCAAGAAATTTTATAAAAAAGATGATGATTACGATAACAAAGGCAAGTTGATTGAATCTTGTTTTCGAGTATATAAAGATGCCGAATCCAGTTTTATTGCGCATTCCGAGTTCCTGCACGATCCTGAAAAAATAGAACGCTATGGTCGTTTATTCCGGCTCGATATCACCGATTATCGCAAATGGGCGAAGGAATTGAAAGCCGCTGGATACGCTACTGCTGGTGATTATGATAAAAAGTTAATCAGCTTGATTGAGCGTTATGAGTTGCACAAGTATGACCAGTTTTATACAGAACCAGATGAAATTATTGCGTCGGAAGAGTCCACCAATGACGCGTATATGCTGAACAACGATGTCAAGTATGTATTGGCGTTGGACAATGAGCCGGTAGCCGAAATTGCGCGTCGCACCTTCACTTCGGTCAGCACTTTGCTGAATTATAACGAGAATTTGATTAGCAGCGATCAACGCTTGCCGAAAGATGTAAAAGTGTATTTGCAGCCCAAGCGCAGTTCTTACCGTGGCAAGCAAACCTGGCATTATGTAAAGCAGGGTGAAACGATGCTAGATATTTCCAACCAATACGCCATTAAGTTGAATGATTTGTATGAACGAAATCTAATGCCCGAAGATTCGCAGCCTGCGCCTAACGAACGCATCAAATTGCGTGGCAGCAAGTTAACGGAAATACCAAAGCTTATCAGCGATTTGAATACCAATCATACCGCCGAACCGACTCTATTATTTGAAGAAGAGGAGGAAGTAGTGGCCGCTAAACCTGTCTCAACATACCCGCAGCGAGACACCACAGCAAGCGTCACAAATACTCAAAATTCCCTGCCGGTAATTATAGGTGGCAATAAGCCCGAAAAACCGCAGCAAACAACAAATGAAACGGCTACGCCCATTGACAATACGCAAAATAATGCAGCGAATATTGCTGTTAAGCCTACAACACCAACTGTAGCCAAACCTGAGGTAGACGAGCCCAAACCCGATAACAACGGCGAAAATGAAGATTTTTTTGAGTCTGGAAAACCACTCGAAAAGCCGGTATCGGCTGCCATTTTCCATACGGTAGCCAAAGGCGATACGCTTTGGAATATCGCTCAGCGCTATGCTACAACAGTCGTTGCGGTGAAAAAATTAAATAATTTGAATTCCGATAGCATTCAATTGGGAATGAAGCTACAGGTTCGGTAACTTTGTAGTCAGGTCATTGGGTGATAGTTTGAAAAATTTTAGTCAAAAATCACCCTATGACCCCATCACCCCATCAACATTTATATGCTTATGAGAATTATACTACTCACTTGTTTATCCTTGTTTACAATATATTTGAATGCGCAGAGTTACGCTTTTGGCATCAAAGGCGGCTTGACCACTGGTTTCCAGAAATGGGATCAAAGTTTCCAGCGCGACCCTTTGTATAGGTATCATGCCATCGCTTTTATAGAATCCGCCCCGGAGGAAAATGATTTTTCGTTATTTGCGCAAGGCGGTTATCATGTGAAAGGCAGCGCGATTCGTACTTTTTCAACCGTCATTCAAACACCCAGTGGCTTCGTCACCATCCCTCGAAGAGATATTCCATTTGAATTTCGCAATATTTCCGTCACTTTGGGTGGGAAAAAGAAATTCGATCTGGGCATTGAGTCTAAGTATTATTATATGCTGGCTATTCGCGGCGACTATACGGTGAGTACCAAATTGCGCCCCGATTTTATTGATGAAACCGACCCGTATGCCTTGCTGTATCCGGTAGAGCCATTTGTCAATAAATTTAATTACGGCTTTACCGCAGGCGGTGGCTTAGAATTTCCTTTTTCTGAATATGTAGCTGGTGTATTAGAATTTACGCTTAATCCCGATTTTAGCAAGCAATATAACCAACCGGAGATTCCAAACGTTATAAATCCAAATCCCAATGGCGGTAGCAGCACCATCACCGTTCGGGAGCGCCAGATTACGAATGTCACGCTGGAAGTAACGCTGGGATTGCGATTTTTACATAAGATTATTTACATTGATGATTGAAAATAAATCGAATGGCGGTGAGCCGCCTATGATACTGCGCTGCGAAAATTTACTAAAGATTTATGGCAAACGCCAGGTAGTGCGCGATGTATCCATCCAGGTAAATCAAGGCGAAATTGTTGGTTTGCTCGGACCAAACGGTGCCGGCAAAACAACTTCTTTTTATATGACCGTTGGTTTTATAAAACCCAACGACGGTCATGTTTATCTCAATGACGAAGACATCACCGAACTGCCTATGTATCGTCGTGCCCAAAAAGGCATTGGCTATTTGCCACAGGAGCCTTCGGTTTTTCGCAAATTAAGTGTAGAAGATAATATTCGGGCGGTATTGGAAATGACCAAACTTAGCGACGAGGAACAAAAACAAAAGCTCGAAGGACTCATCGGTGAATTCGGCTTGGAAAAAGTGCGCCGTAGCCGAGGCGATACACTCTCTGGTGGAGAGCGACGTCGTACAGAGATTGCCAGGGCCTTAGCCACCGATCCTAAATTTATTCTATTAGACGAACCCTTCGCAGGCATTGACCCGATTGCTGTGGAAGACATTCAATACATCGTAGCGAAGTTAAAAACCAAGAATATTGGCATTTTGATCACGGATCATAACGTGCAAGAGACGCTTTCGATCACCGATCGCGCGTATCTGATGTTTGAGGGGCGCATTTTGAAAGCAGGTACGGCAGAAGAACTGGCCGCGGATGAAATGGTGCGAAAGGTATATTTGGGTAAAAATTTTGAATTGCGAAAAAAAGTGATAGACCTGGAGCAACGATGAGTGGAAAGCATTTGATACGATTTCTCGTAGTGGCAGTTATTGCGTCATCTTTGGCAGCTTGCCAAGAGCAACCCTTGCCAGAATTAACTTTTCAACAACGCGAATTAGCAGATACCTTGTATTTGGAGAAAATTTCGGTGCTTCGGCCGCAGTGGGATAGCCTTTGCGATATGCGTTTTGATAGTTTGGTGCGCGTGGCAGTCGATTCACTCATTCAGGTGAGAAAAGGAGAAGAGGCAGAGTTAAGAGCGCGTATTCAACAAGAATGAAAATACGAGGTACAAAGTCAGAAGTACGAAATAAACTTATGAAATCAAGTGTTTTGATTGGCACAGTTTTTTCCTTGATTTTTTTGCTTGCTTGCGATTCGGAAGCAGAAGAAAAGCGACTGGAAAAGTTTTTGATTGAGCAAAATGTAAAAGAAAGATTAACAGAATACAAAAAGATACACGATCAGAATTGTCGAACAGAAGTTTTAGAAGAAGCCATCCGCATCGCCGATTCTTTGATTATCCTGGAAGCTCGCCTTTCAAAAGATACATTATTAAAACCATTTAAACCAGAACGACCGGAGAAGCCGGAATTAAAGACCATGCCGGACACCGTCAAAGTCAGGCCATTTCTACCAAAACGCAGTACAGATACGATTCCCAAAAAGAATGGTTAAAACACTAATTTTGTAATGTTTTCAATTTTTCCCAAGCGTAAACCGCTGCACCCACCATGCCAGCACTATTAAGTAAACGAGCCGGTACAATTGCCGTAGAAACGGTAAAATATTGCTTGTACAACTCGAAATACTTGCTCGTGCCACCGCCCAGAATAAACAAATCCGGTGAGAGCAAACGATCTAAATGATGCAGATACTCATTAAATCGGTTCGCCCAGGCTTCCCATGAAAGTTCTTCGCGTTCTTTTGCATTGTTGGAAGCATAGAGTTCTACGATTTTATGGTGACCTTTCAGAAAAAGATGCCCAAACTCTGTATTCGGCACAATCTTACCATCCACAAAAAGTCCAGTACCCAAGCCGGAGCCAATCGTAATCATCAAAACGGTACCCATTTTGCCGATTCCCTCGCCAAAACGCATTTCTGCCAATCCTGCCGCATCCGCGTCGTTGATTACAAATACGTCATCTCCAGTTGCTTCGCTCAACAAAGCAGCAGCGTCCGTACCAATCCAGCTTTTGTCAATATTTGCAGCGGTGCAGGCTACACCATTTTTGATGATAGAAGGGAAACCGCAACCAATCGCGCCAGTCCAATTCAATTGACCTGCCAATTCTGCGAAGACTTTAGCGACCTGGTCTGGCGTGGAAGGATCTGGCGTCGGGAAGCGAAGTCGTTCGGAAACTAATTCACCTGTATTAATATCAACAATAGCACCCTTGATGCCGGAAGCACCGACATCTACACCTAAGATTTGTTCTGCTTGCATTATAATTGTTTGGATTAAAGGGGGTTATTTTCTGAAATTATTTAATCACCCTGATTGTCATTATTACATCCTCTACCGGGCGGTCGCCCGGAGCAGTTTGCACTTTGGCAATTTCATCAATCACTTCCATACCCTTTATAATTCGACCAAAAACCGTGTAATCTCGGTCAAGAAAAGGCGTCCCGCCCAATGCCGCATAAGCTTCGCGCTGTGCTTGTCCATATCGAAATCCTTTACGTGCTTCTATTTGATCGAGTGTAGCTCTGGTCGTCACTTGCCCTTGTACAATATAAAATTGCGAACCCGAAGAACGCTTCTGAGGGTTGACCTGATCGCCCTGACGTGCTGCCGCTAATGCACCTTTCACGTGTACGAGTGTATCCACAAACTCCGCGGGAACTGTATAACCCGGGCCGCCCATACCCAGCGCTTGGCCTGGTTTTGCTTTTTTAGAATTCGGATCACCGCCTTGAATCATAAAATTATTGATGACCCGATGAAACAGCAAGCTATCATAAAAGCCTTCTTCCGCTAATTTGATAAAATTGTCGCGGTGCTGCGGCGTGGCATCGAACAATTCAAAAAGCATCGTCCCAAATTTGGTTTCGATTTCAACCAGGCATTTATCGGGTGGCTTCACGATCAATTCTTTGGTCACCGTTCGCGATTTCTTACCTTTTGAAGCGGTCAACTGCACGATATAAGCGCCGGAATGTTTGTATTCGTGCATCGGCAAGGAATCTGCTGAGCTTTTGCCATCGCCAAAATTCCATTGATATGCCTCTGCTTTTTGCGATTTATTTTCAAAGCGAACCGCCGCAGGTGCTTTCTCATCTTTTTCGTACACAAAGGCAAAATCTGCAATGGGTCGTCCGCAGGAAGATAAGAGTACGGTAGCTGCCAAAAACCTAATAAAAACGGGAATATTGTTGAATCCTTTCCTCATTTCGGTAAGTGCATTTGTTTTATTTCACAATCCTGATTTTCATTTTCAAATCCCGAATCGGGCGATCTGCTGTACCCGTAGGTACTGCCGCGATTTTGTCAAGCACATCAACGCCTTCTACCACTTGCCCAAAAACGGTGTATTGCCCGTCAAGAAAGGGCGCACCGCCTGTCTCCTTATAAAATTTCAGTTGTTCTTCGCTAAAACTGATATTATTTTGCATTTGAATTGCATTCAATTCTTCATCTGTAAATGGCCTGCCATGCACGATAAAAAATTGCGAACCCGAAGATTTTCGCTCTGGGTTAACCTGATCGGACAGTCGAGCCGCCGCCAGCGCGCCTTTCACATGGGGTAATTTGATTTCAGCATCCAGTTCATAACCAGGGCCACCGCCGCCCAGCAATTGCTCAGGTGTAGCCGTTTTTGAGTCAGGATCGCCTCCTTGAATCATAAAACTATTAATAACTCTATGAAATAAAAGGTCGTTATAATAATCCTTATTTACTAATTTAATAAAATTATCCCGGTGTTTAGGTGTTTCATTATATAACATTACTTTCATTACACCATAATCGGTAATAATTTCGACATACATATTAGTATCTTTTTCACAGGAAAAAAGCAAGGCGATACAGATTGTTATTAATAATCGTTTCACAGTTAAAATATTTTAATCCAATATTCCAATATTCCAATATTCCAACCCACTATTAATAAGCAGTTTGTTCCGATTCCAATTCTTTAAAATATCGTATAATATTAATTTTCAGTGTTAATTCCTGCTCCCGCAAATCGCGTTTGGGCAAAGATCGAACCGGATTCCAGTGCGGCCAGCCATCGGCGTCGCGCCCCGCAAATTCGTAGTAGCCTTCATAACTCAATAGGCGGCACACCGCTATGTGCATCAAATCCTGCTTTTCTTCTTTGGTGTATTCTTTTTTCCAGCGCCCCAGTTCCTGAATGCCAACGAGAAACAGCACTGCATTCAAATCGGGCAACGTGTCCCGCTTGAAACGATCTTTAATAAAATGCCGCACTTGCAGCCACTCGAAATCCAATTGCCACTCTTCCATATTTTGAGAAGTCAGAGGCCAGACATTAGATGTCGGACCTTTAGAATCAATTTTTGAAAATCGATGCAAAGATAAGAAAGTATTTTGGGAGCACTTCGCTTATCGCCCTATTATCCTATTATTCAAATTTTACTCCTCACGAATAAGTGCGGATACCCGCATCGCCCGAATGGCGGGAGGTATAGATGCCAATAAGCCAATAAAAAGTACCGTGAGCGCAACTACTAAAAAATCAATTCCGCGAATGCTAATGGGATAAGCCTCTACAATAAAATTGCCAGGAATACCCACCAAACCAAAGGTTTTTTGAGCAAGGTAGGTGATTAGCGCCAGCGCAAATCCGATACTAATACCCAACAAACAGAGCAATACGCCTTCGTTCAGGAAGATATTGCGCACCATCTTGTCGAGCGCACCCATCGATTTCAGGATGGCAATGTCTTTTTGCTTTTCCAATACGATCATCCACAAAGCGCCCACCATATTAAAAGCGACCAAAAACAGCATCAATCCGGCGATAGCAAAACTCAACCATTTTTCTATATTCATAATCCGAAGAAAAGCTTCTTCTTGTTCATAACGATTTTTTATAATGAAATCCTCGCCTAAGGTTTTGCGAATATTTTCGATTACCCGATTCTGATTGCTGCCAGCTTTCAGTTTAAGCTCCAAAGTACTTACTTCATTGGGCGCATCGAGTAATTGGCGGGCAAAATCTATCGAAGTAATGACGTATTTATTGTTGAATTCCTGTTGATTGACAAAAGTACCAACCGGATACACTGACATTCGCCGGAATTGCTGCTCGAAAACGCTTACTTCACGAGACTTTGGCATATACACGATCATCGGCGTAAACAAATCATCCACATTCACTTGCAGTTTATTGCGCATCCCCAGCCCAAGTACTGCATCTTCGATAGTCCCTTGATCTTTGAGTTGGTATTTCCCTTCTTGTACCGTCGAATCAATGCCGGTTACATCGTCATAAAAATCATCAACCCCCTTGAGTGTGCCAAAATCCTGGCTGCCTTTGTATTCAAAAAACGCGATTTCTTCACTGGTTTGGGAAACCAATTCTACCCCTTCGATCCTATAAATTCTGCTCATCAATGCTGAATCCACTTCAAAAGTTTTGCCTTGTGCCGGGAGTATTTTTACATCAGGGTTAAAATTGCTGTACATTTGGCTGATGAGGTCTTCAAAGCCATTAAATACGGATAGCACCAGCACCAGTGCTGCCGTACCGACCGCAATGCCAAACACCGAAATACCGGTTATTATGTTGATGGCGTTGGTAGATTTTTTGGCAAAAAGATACCGACGCGCTATTTTGAGGGATAAATTCATTTGAGAAAGTCAATATTTAAAACCGCAAAATACAAAATGTAAAACAGAACGAGACCCCCTTATTTTCATACAAATTTGACATCCAACATCTTTAAGCCGACGTCTATGAAAAAAATACTGGTTATCATCGGCACACGCCCCGAAGCCATCAAAATGGCGCCGGTGGTTCGCGCATTGCAAAAAGAAAACGATTTTTTTGATCTCAAGGTCTGCGATACGGGGCAACATATTGAGGTGAAGCAACCTATTCTAGATTTTTTTCAAATTCGAGCAGATTTTCAATTAAATGCTTTGAATGAAACCATCGATTTGACTACGCTTTCCGCTTTTTTAATGACGCATTTGCAACAAGTCATTCTTACTTCGCAACCAGATTTGATTCTGGTACAAGGCGATACGACTTCTGCATTCGCGGGCGCGTTGGCTGGATATTATCTGCAAAAAAAAGTTGCGCACATCGAAGCGGGGCTGCGCACTTATAATAAATACAATCCTTTCCCGGAGGAATTCAATCGGCAAGCCATCAGTCGAATAGCGGATATACATTTTGCGCCTACACTTTTGGCTAAGGAAAATTTACTTCAGGAAGGAGTCGCTACTGAAGATATTTATTTGGTTGGCAATACGGTTGTAGATGCTTTGCAATTTGCATTAGAAAAAATCAGAGAGAAAGAACCCGCATCGGTCAAGGTATTAAAAGCGCAACTACTTCCATTCAAAGAGCGCTATACTAAAATGCTTTTGCTGACCATCCACCGGCGGGAGAATTTGTTGCATCACCAGCAAGAATTAGCTCAGGCAATTCGCAATATTTTAGAGCAAGAAGATTGTTTTGCGCTTTTCCCATTACATCCCAATCCTGCGGTGCAAAATTGGGTACGACAAAGTCTTGGGGATTTACCGAATTTGCTGTTGATCAATGCATTGCCTTATGAAACTTTTGTTTGGGCGATGCAGCAATGCGACCTGATTCTGACCGACAGCGGCGGCATACAGGAAGAGGCGCCCAGCTTGGGTAAGCCGGTTATTGTATTGCGTGCGCGAACCGAGCGACCGGAGGCGCAACAAGAAGGCATCGTTCGTGAAGTAACACTTGATAGCAAAACCATTCAGGGCGTCACTACTCGCTTGCTGAGCTTGCCATTTGCATCAACACCCCACTTAAATCCCTTTGGAGATGGTAACGCAGCACAAAAAATAGCCGAAAGCATTAAACAATTTTTTTAAACGGCTTCGCCAATCATCTCATTTTCAAAAACTTCTGAGTGAATAGGCTGCAATACTCTTGGTAATTGAAATTCCTCTTGCAACAACTGCAGATAATGCCGGATAATGATCTGTTCGTCAAATTGTCGCCTCATTTTAAGTCGCGCATTTTTGCCCATAATCAAGCGATCAATTTTATCCATGAGAATAAACTGTTCCATTTTGCTCACCAAATCTTCTAAATTGCGCAACTCGCACAAAAGACCGGTTCGCCCGTCATCTACGACTTCACTGCAGCCTGGCTGATCGGTAGTGATAATGGGCGTTTCCATACTGGCAGCTTCCATCAAAATACGGGAAAGCCCTTCACGGTAATAGGAAGGCAATACGATGCAATCCGCTTTTGCTAAGAAAGGGCGTACATCAAGCGTTTCGCCGAGATATTCAATGACACCCTCGTTCACCCATTGTTTGATTGTTTTAATGGGTATCGAATGAACGCCTTTGGGGTCGAGCATACCCAGGATACGAAAACGCACCTGCGGATACCTGGAACGCAGAATACGTGCGGCTTCTACAAATTCATAGATGCCTTTATCCTCCATTAAGCGACCAGAAAAGAGGAAACTTGGGTATTCGGGCATTTTCTTATCGGAGAGCGGCCGAAAATAATTGGTATCAACGCCTTCACCTGGCAGCAATATCAGGTTTTCGGATTTTACCATTTTCATTTCTACCAGCTCATCCGCATCTCGTTGATTGAGTACCAGTACTTTACGGTGAGTTGGGAGGGCAAGGCGGTAAAGATTTAAGCCTACCCAAGAAGTTAATCCATTTTGAGGATTGCTGATATGCCCCATGCCAGTTACAACAGCATAAGAAGGGATGCCTAACAATTTTGCTGCTATGCCACCATAAATATTTGGCTTTATTGTATAATGAAAAACCAAATCTATTTTATGTTTTCGATATATATTATAAAATTGCCTAAATAGATTGGCATCATCCAGCGGGTTATTACCATAAAAATTAATATGAACCGGCTCAAAGATAAATTTCTCCCGAAAAAATTTTCGTTCGAAGCGGTCAGGAGCGGCAATCACCACTACTTTAATCCCCATTTGCTGGAGTTTTCTTAAAAAGCCGATACGAAACTGATACACCCAACGTGCGTAGTTTCCTGTAATTGCGATCGTTTTTACTTGTTTTTTCACTGATTGTCCTGTTTCCTATTACGTTTAAGAATAAATACGTAATACGCCGTAATAATAATTTTTGCATAAAAATTTGCTGGGTTAAGCAAGGTTGGGTTAGCACCATTGCCTGTTGTAATAGCGCGAATCTCCTCAGAGAATGGGAATTAAGGATGTCTATGAAACAACTTGTCCTTGTAGTGATTGCAATTACTACAAAGGTTTTATAAAAAGGGCAAAATAAATTTGGAAATTAACCAAACTTACAGGCAAGTCTTGTGGTTTGTGAAGAGTTTATTCTTAATAAGGCACAATTTAGTATACTTCTGATAAACTGTCAAAATTTATCACAAATATTTATCACAAATATTCATCTTTTTTCTTTACTTTTAGTTGTTCAGTAATCTGTTTTATTTCTTGTTCTTGCCACATAGGATAGATCAATAGCACATCCGGTTCATCCACCACAATATAATTTTGCAGTCCTTTGATTACTATTAATTTGCCGGAAGGCCCATAAATCAAAGAATTGTCGGTATCCATCAGCACCATTTCATTTACATGACAAGTATTGTTAGACGCATCTTTGGCAGATTCGGCATGAAGGGATGCCCAGGTACCCAGATCCGACCATCCAAAATCGGAAGGAATGGTGTAAACGTTCTTAGCCTTTTCCATCACCGCAAAGTCAATAGAAATATTGGGCGTGGTAGGATAATATTCATTAATAAAAGCTTGCTCTTGGGCTGTATTATAGCAATCTGTTTTCGCTCCCAAAATACTGTGAATCTCCGGCGCGTTTTGCTGCAAAGCGCTTAAAATAGTTTTCACTCGCCATACAAAAATCCCCGCGTTCCAAAGATAATCGCCACTGTCGAGGAATGCTTTCGCTTGCTCCAATGGCGGTTTTTCTGTGAATTTTATGACTTGATGCACATTATCATGGACTGCTTTTTTCTCAAAATTGATATAGCCATAGCCGGTATCGGGGCGGTTGGGCTGAATGCCAAGCGTGACCAAAGCATCGTATTCGGCAGTAAAATCAAGGGCTTTTTGCAAAGTAGCAATAAAATTTGCCTCGTTTAAAATCACATGGTCGGAAGGCGCTACGATTAGATTTGCATTGGGATTGAGTTGTTGTAGTTTAAAAGCAGTATAGCCAATACAAGGCGCGGTATTATTTCGGGAAGGTTCCAATAAAATCTGATTATCCGTCAGTTGCGGCAATTGTTCTTTCACCAAATCGCGGTACACAGCGTTTGTTACGATGAAAATATGCTCTGGCGGGCATAATGGCAAAAAACGCTCAACCGTCATTTGCAAAAGCGATTTTCCAAGGCCCAGAATATCAAGGAATTGCTTTGGTTTTGCGGTTCGACTGGCGGGCCAGAAGCGACTCCCTACGCCTCCTGCCATGATGGCAACATAAGTATTATGATCCGGCATCTTATTTCAGTTGAAAATTCTCCGCAAAAGTAATTTTTTTTTGAGACTTAGGGAATTGGAGACGGAGGGATGGCACGAAGGTTTCCATTGGTCGGAATGTAACCTACTATTGACAAACTTACCAATGGTATATTCGTTCCGCATCATGTATTTTGCCAACAAAACGGCAGGATACTGCCTTTTACGAAAAGCTGCTGCCATATGAAGCCCTGCAACGGGTTTCTTGGTCACTTCGCCTCCTTATCACTGGGTCATTTATTCACTTGGTCACATTTTCTGATCTAAATTTTTACCGGTTTCTAAATGCTGAAAATTGGGAAGTAATTCGGTAAGCAATTCTACGATGGAATGTTTGTCGGTGGAGTTGCTTTGGAAAAGCTGACGAATCTGCGAGAAAATCGATTCTAATTCCGCCAAAGTATAGGTAGGTTTGGCTTTGACAATACCGAGCGCCTGAAAACGCTGCTGATCTACAATTTCTGTTTCTGTATAAAATTCTTCAAAAGGCTTTTCGCCGGAGGTATCGGATTCGAAATAATAGACAGGGTAGAGAGAAGTCGGAAGTCGGAAATCGGAAGCCAGAGGTTGCCAACTGGCATCTGCCAACTGCTTACTTCTTTCACGTGCTTCCTGTTCTGTTTTACAAAAATCAGGTTCGTAGCCCAATTCCCGCAGGAGTGCCGTGCCAATATCCGAGAAGGTTTTCATCTGCGTTTCCGCTAATTTTGGAAAGAAAATATCGGCAGATTCCCCTAACATACAAGCCAATAGGCATAATTCGCCAGACTCTTGCGGTGACACAAAGTAGCGTT
Organism: Saprospiraceae bacterium; assembly: GCA_033761835.1. Classification (GTDB taxonomy): domain Bacteria; phylum Bacteroidota; class Bacteroidia; order Chitinophagales; family Saprospiraceae; genus JADJNW01. Next base: position 8,820 of record JANRME010000107.1, on the reverse strand, counting down.
TGACATCAAGTGGCGCGGAGAGCGGCTGCCGTTTCATCAAGCGTTGCAAAAAACCATCGGGCAGGCTGCCATTGGAAAAAGCGACATTCGCAAAACGAGCAGTAGAAATGGGCATTTGTTGGGCATAAGCCAACAATACCTCTTCCATCAATTTTTTACTGGCACCCATCACATTCACCGGATTCGCGGCTTTATCGGTAGAAACGCAGAAGAAATGCTGCGGCGGATTTCGAGATAAAATTTCCAATAAACGCTTGGTATGCAGCACATTATTATCAATCATCGCCTCGATAGAGTAGTGGTCTTTTTCACTACGCACGTGCTTATGTGCGGCAAAATTGGCAACGATATCAAAAGGACCTTCGTTTTGTAATAATTTTTCAAAAACCGCATCCCCAAAATTAATCGGATACGTTTTATAATCATCTGGAATATTCACCCCCAGGGAACTCCGCAAATCCCGCGTCAATTCTGTCAAGCCATTTTCATTAATATCTACTACATATAATTGACTGGGTTTAAATTGTAATAAAGCTTTAATAAACGACGCCCCAATCGTACCCGCTCCGCCAATCACCAATACCGAACGCCCATCAATGCGGCTTTGCAAGAGCGATTGATTTACCATCAAATCCGGTTTGAACAAACTTTCTGCACGCTCGGTGACGTGGCGGGCGATGAAATCGTTGATATTCAAATGTACCATTTAAAGTCCCGGTGACTTGGTGAAGGAATGATCCGGCGACCATATTTCCAGTGGGCGATCGGGTAAGTCTTTGAAAATTTTAAAATGAAGCTCACTTTTTGGAAATAGCACTACCCATGCCGTTAAAAATATAATTATAATATCCGTATATAATGATATATGTTTTTGATACCATAATTCTAATGCACCTTTGTAAGGCGCGATCACTTTTTCATACACTTCGCGGGGTGTCAGTGGAGACTCGGATATAATCTTTTCTTCATCCCGGAATACAATCGAGCCAATGCCTGTGATGCCAGGCTTTACGTTGTAAATAACTGCTTGAATATCGTCGGGAAAAGCTTTAAAGTCCACCTCCATTTGCGGCCGCGGCCCCACCAGGCTCATATCACCTTTTAATACATTAATAACTTGCGGTAATTCATTGATTTTCGTTTTCCGTAAAAAGCCACCCATCGGCGTCACCCTCGGATCATTGCGCAAAGTCAGACTGCCCGTACCCATATTCGGGCTATTCTTGAGCATCGTCGCAAATTTCCAGATATAGAAATATTGATTTTTATAACCCACCCTTTTTTGAAAATAAAAGATTTCGCCCTCGCCTGTAAATCGGAGTAGTATAATAATGGGTATAAAGATTATCATTAAGAGTGATAATGCAATTAAAGACAGTATAATATCAATAAGTCGTTTTATGAAGGCGTACATTTTTTATATGACTTGGTGACTTGGTGACGGGGTGACTTGGTGACTTGATTTTAAGTTGTCCATTTTTCGGGTTGATTCATCATAATAATGAGCTTGCCGATAATAAAATCATACATTTTATGTAATTCATTTTTATTAGATATTTCCAAATACTGGCATTCTTCAGAAAACTTGAGCCAGACCTGTGTTTCTGCTGCTTCGGTTTCTGCATCGCTCAATTTCGCTACGAAAGCAGCTTTGTATCTTCTTTTCCGAAAAGCTTCTGCAATATTAGCACAAACCGATCTCGAAGAACGGCGAATCTGGTCGGTAAGGCTATAGCGCTCTTCCTTAGGGAAACTACGAGTAACCTCAAAGATCTTCATAGCCGTATCAAATGCCATTTTATAAACCTCTAATTCTTCATGGGATCGAATTTTTGCCATAACTTTTTAATCATTACGACGAAGCACCCCATACCAAGTCACAATTTCACCCCGTCTCCCAGTCTCCCAATCCCCCGTCTCCCCGTCTCCCCGTCACCTCGTCACCTCGTCTCCTCGTCTCCTCGTCTCCCCACCACCTCCTCCCAAGCCCTCACCACCGCTTCAATCACATACGCCACCTGCTTCTCCGTCAACCCATTATACACCGGCAACGTAATCTCCCGGGCATAATGATGATATGTCATTGGATAATCCTTTATATCATATCCTCTATTTTTAAACAAAGTCAGCATCGCCATAGGAATATAATGGACATTCACCCCAACCCCCTGCTCAGATATAGCCTGAATAATGGCGTCCCTTTGTTGCTCTGTAATACCCTGAATACGAAGCATATATAAATGGCAGGACGATACTTTTTCCTCATTTTGATACAGTGGCAACTCCGCCCAATCACATTGCGAAAAAGCAAGATTATACTGTTCAAAAATCCGTTTCCGATCTGGTAATAATTCCGATTGATATTTACGAATTTGCGCCAAGCCAATCGCAGCACAGATATCCGGCATATTGATTTTCAAACCCTGATCGATAATATCATAACGCCAAGCGCCTACCTGATTTTTCTCGAATGCACTTTTGTTTTGCCCATTTAGTGCAAAGGCTTTTAAAAACTGATATTCTGTCTGATTATCAAATGGTTGCGGTAAATTAATGCAAATTGCACCGCCTTCACCCGTCGTTACATTTTTGACAGAATGTAAAGAAAAAACCGTAGCGTCCGCCTGTTGTCCATTGGGTTTGCCTTTATACATAGCGCCAATAGAATGAGCGGCATCTGACAGCACCAGTATCCGACCTAATTTTTCCTGGCGTTCATTTGCCGGATGAAATAAAGATTTAACCGCCGGATCATTTACCAATTCTAATATGGCATCATAATCACACATCCAGCCGCCAATATCTACCGGCAAAATTGCTTTCGTATGAGGCGTAATGGCTGCTTTTATTTTAGATACAGCCACATTAAAATCCGCTCCCACATCCACCATCACCACCTTCGCGCCGATATTCATCGCACAAAGCGCCGTGGCACTGTAGGTATAAGCCGGAATAATCACCTCGTCGCCCGCACCGATACCATACCAGCGCAGCATCAACATCGCCCCAGATGTCCAGGAATTCACACACAGCACCGGTGTACCGCTCCGCTTGCTGATTTCTGCTTCTAATTCCCGCACTTTAGGTCCGGTGGTCAGCCAGCCAGTATTGGTAAGACAATCATTCACTTCGGCAATGACATCTTGGTCGATAAGGGGTAGGCAAAAGGGAATATTCATCATTTTACTTATTTGACAGCATAACCATACCCCACATATTTCCAGGAATTGGGTATAAAAAATAATACTTCATCTAATTTTGATACAATTGTTTGCATCCATTTAGGTTTTGCAATAAAGACACCAAAAAAGCCAGTCGTATGAATTTTTTTATCACAAAATTGTCCTAAAAGCTGATGCATCTCAGAATAAGATACATAATACCAGGAAGTTCCCCAAGGGATGAATTGGCGACGAGCAAAACGATGCAAAGGCGAAGCATCCATATTTTCTGCAAAAAAAAGGACTCCTCCTGGCCGTAATACTCTATAAATTTCTTGTATAGTTAATTCAATACGATGATAACGTTCTTTTGCGCCGACTGCGCCGAGCATAGATTTAAATACTACAAAGTCAAAACTATTGTCTTCAAATGGAATCTCTGTAGCATCTACATCATGGTAACTAATTAAACTCTCCAAATTATTATCTTCATGTAATTGATGTGCTTTTTCGGAAGGAAAATGATAATCGCTGCAAAATACCTGAGCCCCATATTTTTTTGCAAAAAAATAACTCAACCCCCCATGCCTGGAACCCAACTCTAGGCCCAACTGCAGCGACAATTGCTGTTGCTCAATGACTATCTCCCAATAGCGTAGTGCTCGACTCCAGGTTGTTACATCCCATTCTACTACTATCTGGTAATTGATAGGAACGGGGTTGTTTTTAATCGCTATTGGCATATTATTTTGAAGTTCGCAGCAAACCTTTTAAAAAACCCAATCCGTAAGCAAGGTGGATAGTTGGAAATACTAATAAATTTATCCTTTTCACATTCCATGCTAAATGATTAAAAAAAGAAAAATAAATATCTATCAAAAAATACAATAGTAGTGGGCCCAAAAAAAGCCAATGTGCGAATGTCAATAAAAAAGCCAAAGGCACATAAATGGTGAAAAAAGACGGAATCCAGTGTCGTAATTTCCCTTCAGAAGGCACTTTACGCAATACCCTTGGTTTATATAAACCATATTGGAAATATTGCCGGAACAAAGATTTTAGATCTGAGCGTGGATAGTAATACAATTTAATAGCTGGATTCTGATAAATCTTAAATCCCAGGCTTTTCGCACGGTAATGAAATTCGTCATCCTGATTACGAACAAGGCTGGTATCAAACAAACCCGTTTTTTGAAAAATTTCCCGCTTCCAGGCCCCAAAAGTTACAGAATCGGTATAGCCTTCATAATCTTCCTGGTGTACCAGACTATTGCCAATGCCAAAAGGTGTACAGATTGCGTAGGCTACGGCTGCCTGAGTTGGATGCAGCGCTTTTGTGCGTGTAGGGCCTCCTACGATATCTGCGCCGGTTTTCTCGAAGGTTTTAAGAATTTGTTCGAAATAATCGGGAGCGTATTCTGTATGGGCATCTAAACGGACGATGTACCGTCCCTTGCATTGAGGTATTGCTATATTGAGTGCAAAAGAAACGTAACGATGTATGTTATATAGCAGATGAATGTTAGGATAGGATTGTTGCCATTTGCGCACGATCTGTTGTGTCAAATCTTTGGAACATCCATCAATAATTAGTAACTCCTTTTCCTTTGGATGCGCCTCTACAAAAAAGCGAAGTATATTTTCAATGTATTGCTCTTCATTTAGTGTTGGGCAGATAACGGAAAGTAGCATTTTTAGATTATATTTCTTTGATAAATTTTTCCATTAAAAAGTAATTTTGTTCAATTTTAAACAAGCCCATATACTTATTTTAACTCTAAATATTCACCCACCATGAAATCTTGATCTTTTTTGATAAAAGGCCCGCTTCCGCCTTCAGGAAACAAAGTGATCTCGCCAAAAAATATTTTATCATTATGAAGGTATAAATCAATTCTGCTAAAGAAAAAATCACAAGCTAATTTTTTAGAGATACTTATCATTTCTTCCAATTTTTCTGGACGCAATAAATCTTTTCCTGTTATAGGGTAGCAAATACTAAATGGTAACAAATTCCAATCTAAATCATAATAAGCTCTTTCATGGTACGTAAATCTACCCACGTCAACCTGAATAAATTTTGGCTCCCCCTCAAAACAAAAGAACTTATAATCTTCAATGTTGTATCTTAATAATTCTTCACAAAGAATTAATGCCTTTATATCTTTATATTGATATTCCCTTGACAAATAATAGGCATTGAAATTAAGCCAAGTATTTAATTTTTTTACAACCCTCTTGATATTTAAATTACTTTTCTCTCGGCAAATCACATTCCATCCAGATCCATGATTCGTCTTTAATGCAAATTGATTAGGTAGTTCATGGAATGCTATGTCTTCTGCTTTTTTATAAATTCCAATCAAAGGGATAAGATATGTTTCTCCAATTTTTCCTTTGACATATTCCCGCACTCTATATTTATCAGCAACAATACTTGCTAAATCATAGCGCGTATGTAGTTTTAAATAATTGATTTTTTCATTAAATGATTTAGGGTTTTCCAAGTCCATATTATAATACTCAAGATTTAATCTTTTACAAGTTATCCAAAATGTAAACTTAAAAAAGAATTTATCGGGTAATACAATAAAGCAATACCTACATAATATATACCATATCCATCTTAGTAAATCTTTAAACATTTAAACCGAATTATATATAATTTTTGCGTTACCCTATATAATAATAACTAAACAATTTTATTTAGCAAATTATCCCATTTCGTTTTGACGTTTTCAAAAGCCCATTCCATTGACTTTTGCCTGGCATTAAAAGAAATTCTAGCTACCTCCGTGGGATATTTTAGAAGAAATTCTATTGTATTTACCATTTCATCAACGTTGCCTACTTCCACCATAAATCCTTCTTTTCTATTTTCAAATAAGAAAGGAATCCCCCCTACACTAGTAGATACTATTGGTAATCCCAATGCCATTGCCTCAATTACACTAACAGGGGCATTATCTACATTTGTTGTATTGATAAAAATATCGTAGTTTTTTGATAGTTGATGCCAATCAAATTTGGACATTTTACCAGGGAAAGTTACACTTTCTATTATGGCTAAATCCTGAGCTAATCTTTTACATCGTTCTAAAGAACCATACTTATCAGGCCCTATCATACAAAGCGTAGCTTCGGGATAATTATTTAAAAGTTGCTTTAGCACCTGGATAGCCATATCGGGATTGTAGAGTTCAGCAAAAGAACGTACCCAAAGTATGCGCGGATAAATATTTTCTCTATATTTAAAGCTGTATTTATAGATATTGATAGGGTTAGGAATAATTTGTGATCCGTAGCCATGTTTAGAGAATATTGCTTGCATATATCCTGAAGGTGCTACATTTTGATATGAATACTTAAAAATCCATTGACACAACAATGGACTATTTTGAAGGCGAAGTGGTAAATTTCCTCCATGCAGAATAGGGATATAATGTAATTTTACTAGCCTACATATAAATGATACGGTTAATGCAATGTAAAAAGCTGATGTGCCGTATGTATCAATAAGCACAATATCTACTTTCCGATGCCATCGAATACAACTCCAGGATATATCGAATAAACGTAAAAGTTGATTTTTTTTCTCTGAAGCATAATATACTTGATGGGTACTTTCAAGTAAAGGTCCTAACGTTTCAATTGTGGTTGGGGTATAACCATGTTTTGACAATTTATTGCCGATGTAAAGGATAGTTTTCAAGGTAAACTTTTATAAAAGCAAATCCAAAATATAAACCTACAACAGCTAGTCTAGTAGCGGAATGGGACATAGTAAGAAAAGATAATAAGGTAAAAATGAGTACAATAGATTGATTTAGACCTCGTCTTGAAAAAAAAGTATATAAGGGCAGGCATATAATAAACAAAAGAAAAATTAACCCAGGTAAGCCATGCTCTGCTAACAGGCGGGTTTGCTCTATATGCGAAATATTTTTATAACCATACTCCGGACGCAATTGATTAGAAACTCCTAGCCCCACTCCAAATATTGGATAGTCCAAAAACATTTCAATATCTGTTCGAACAATTTCTGAGCGTCCACTCGAAATTTCTGCTGCCCTTTCCCTCTCGGAATTTCTAATAGAAGAAGGTGGCTTTCCTCTAAATCGTTGTAACAATGCATTATCGGTTAGCTGATTTACAAAAGAAAAGATTCCAAATACTATTCCGCCTAATAGAAAAAAAGAAAAAAACTTGTTAAAAGAAAGCCTTCGTTGATAAATAAGAGTAGTAAGGTAACCTAAAATCAATATTGAGAATGCTACTACAACCCCCCCTCTGGAGAAAGTCAATAAAGCTCTAACTATCAAAATAGCCAAAAATACAAGATCAACGTTTCTACTAATCAATGGCGGTAATTTCCATAGATAAACAAATCCAATTATTAAAATGCCTAAGCCTAAAATAGTAGAAACCTGATTAGGTCCAAATCCGGCGCTAGCTGCAAAATTGGCACCCGTTGAGAATTCTATATCTCTGATGGAAGGACTCCGAATAATAATGTACACTAAAGTAGTAATGATAGGTAATAAGGCATAGCGTAATAAATCAGCAAAATGTGATAAAGGGATCTTCCTTTTTGAAAAATACATAAGAGAGATAATCAATAATACTGTACCGCCTAACTGGAAAGTTATAAATTCACGAAACTCCCTTAGATTCCCTGGTGCGCTGATGAGCAGCGCAGGAACGAATAAAAATAATAATAAAAAGTATATAGGATTGGAGTCTTTTCTTCGTTCTATTAACATCCCCAATAGTAGGAATGTTATACAACCAATTTTCCCAAATTCCCATGGGAGTGAAGCTCCATTCATGCGTAACCAAACCTCCAAACTTGCAATATATATCGCTGCCTTATGAGCTGCTCCATTTTGATTCTTGCTTTGGAAGATTTGGAAAAAAAAATAAAGTGTTACAAGTATACCATACATCGTAGCAATAGCCGAGAAGAAAGGCGAAACCGCTCCCAGTGCCACGTGGAGTACTAAAGCGCCATATTGTTTTATGAAATTGTTTATCCTCAAAATACTAATTACTCATTACTTCATGATATAATTCGAGTAAGCCTTTCATAATAGCATCTCGGGAATAGTGTTGCTGCACCTGCACCTGTAATGCAGTACCCAAGCGTTTTCGCTCGGCAGGCTCATTTATCAGCAATGCCAATGCTTCCGCCAATTGTTCTGGCGATTTCGGAGGTACTACTATACCATATTTCCCATGACCCAACACTTCCGGGCATTCCCCTACTGACGTACATACCACCGGCAAACCTGCAAGCCCATATTCTAATAAGGCAACTGGTAATCCTTCCGATTCTGATGATAATACGCCAATGTGAGATTGACTCAGCAAATCTGATACATCATTACGGCTTCCCAGAAGGAAAACATAGTATTGAAGAAATTCGCTTTCAATGAAGCTTTTTAACTCTTTACTATAAAGATCATCATAGTCACGACCGACCAACCATAATTTAAATTTTAGTTGAGGATGTTTTTTTGATATAATAGCCATACCTTGGAGCAATGTAAAATGATCTTTAGGATGTCTTAAATTCGCTAGGCACACAATAATTAATTCTTCATTTTTATTAGAAATTGATGGTGTATAAATTTCAAGATCCGGAAAATTATTAAGTAAA
>JANRME010000106.1:0-5140 GCA_033761835.1 Saprospiraceae bacterium | reverse complement strand
GAGCATTTTATGACAGGTACGGATTTAAAATTATTCAGGAACACATTCATGAGGAGACAAATCAAAAACTTTTTAGAATGAAATTCTCCAGATAATGCACCGGATAGATGATGCCTGGATTTGTCGGAATATAACAGAATTATATTGCCATTTAAAATAATATTATAATTCTTTTATATTCTTTGTAATAACACTTCTCAAAAACACAAGAAGGCTTCCACTCTTTTGAGTAAAAGCCCTCTTTATCGTTCGCCTCCGCGGCGTGTTCGTTTTCCCTTCAGTAGGTTACTTAGGCTTCTTTTACAATTTCGTACCTAAATAACAATAAAATCAGCAATAATACACTGAAGATGATCATGGGATTTGAATTTTTGGTTTAAAAAAATGGATTATGTTCATACGAAGTCGCCTCTCAAAGCGACATTCGTATCCAAAAGTAATCTTTTTAATAAGAAAAGTCAACAGCCGACAATTAAAAAACCCGTTCGTTGCAATAAACAAACGGGTTTTGGTAGCAAAATTTAACAAATATTTTTGATTTCGCAATTTTATCCGGCGTAACGCGCATTCACCTCATCCCAATTAATCACATTCCAAAATGCCGCAATATAATCTGGGCGACGGTTTTGATAATTCAAGTAATACGCGTGTTCCCACACATCTAATCCCAGGATTGGCGTGCCTTTTGCGTCGGCGATGTCCATCAATGGGTTATCTTGATTTGGGGTAGAAGTGATCGACAATTTGCCGTTGCCATCCTTGATAAGCCATGCCCAGCCTGAGCCGAAGCGGCCAGCAGCGGCAGCAGCAAACTGTGTTTTGAATTCATCAAACGATCCAAAATCGCGGCTGATGGCTTCACCGACTGCTCCGGTTGGGGCGCCTCCACCATCGGGCGACATGATCGTCCAGAACAAATTATGATTGTAATAACCGCCACCGTTATTGCGAATGGCGACGGAATGCTTGGAAATATTCGCCAAAATATCTTCAATGGATTTGCCATCCAATTCTGTTCCTGCAATTGCGTTGTTCAAGTTGGTAGTATAAGCTGCATGGTGCTTGCCATGGTGGATTTCCATCGTACGCGCGTCGATATTGGGTTCTAATGCATCAAAAGCATAAGGTAGATCAGGAAGTTGAAAAGCCATATTGGGTTGTTTTTTAGTTAGAGAATCTGTTTTTTGATAGTAGGCGTTGAAGCAAAGATGCTGGAAAGTCTGACTTCTGGCATCTCGCTTCTCTCCTCTGTTTGTTTAATCAACGTCGCCAAAAATAATAAGTTTAATCTTTTTCCAGAATGGCAATTTTTTTGTTTTGATGCAAAAACCAGGTTTAATTCATGGAAAATGGCAACGAAATTTTTAAATATTCCCAATAGACACTGATATTTCCTGATTTATCATCGCTCGCTTCGATTTGATAGGTCAGGCGTTGCGTAATTTTATTTTGTTTTTCCGGTTTTACATTCACTCTTATTACATCTTCATTTTCATTATAATCATCTGCTAAATGTTGTTGATAATTTTTATTCAAAATAAGCGTCCATTCCTCCTTGCCGGGGATAGTAAAGAATCCATAGGTTCCAGCCGGAATTTTTTGTTCATTTATTATTATATCTTTACTAAACATAATAGATGTAGCATTATGCGCGCCTGTTGCCCATACTTGATCATACGCTACCAAACCGCCCCAGATCACGCGCCCGCGCACACCCGGCGAGCCATAAGTGATATGAATATGATTATCATTCAGCATTATCATTGTTTGCCGAGTTGGGCTACTCTTTAAAGTATCTTGCGCAATTAAACCCAGATTGACACTATCGGCATAGCCTTCGCCGACTTTACTTGCTGTTGTGCTTTGAGAAGGAGTAGTGTGTTGGTGAGTACTATGATCTTTCTGTTCGGGCTTATTATAACATGATATAATTAACAATAAAAAAGAGCTAAATAAAATTAATTTCATTTTCATATTAATTCATTTTTTCAAGTTCCGAAATTCGATTCTTAATCCATTGCAAAGTCCCTTCATTTTTGATCAAAGGTAAAGTATCTTTGTACGTTTGGATCGCATTTTGCTTTTCACCTTTTAGCAATTGCACCTCTGCTATATAACTCCGGCATTCGTGATAATCAGGAAACATGTTATAATTTAATTGATAAATCGCCAAAGCTACATCATATTTTTGATGATTTTGAAAATCATAATATCCGATATATAATAAATCGTCCCTATCGAGCAGCTGCCAATCAGGAAATTCTGTCTTTATATCTTGATAGACAACATTCGCCACTATTATATCTTCATAAATCTTTTGCAAAAATTCCTTTTTAGTAGGCGGCGCTGGCTTATTTTGTCCTTTTAGCGTTAGCGATAAATTACTGTAATCCAAAGAATTAGGTTTGTAATTATTTAAAACAAGCCGAAAACAGGCTTCTGCCTCGACGTATTGTTGCTGTTCAAGAAAATATTTACCAAGATTGGAAATCTCCCCTTTGAACAATGGAATATTATTATTCGCCTTCGCAAATGCTTGACATCCCTGCTGTTTAATAGCTTGCGTCGTTTCATCTTCTATAATTTTTCCAGTACCCGGCTTCCAATGGTCGTATTCAATCAACTCCGCTACCTGCAATGCAAAAGCTTCCCCTTTTAATTTTGAAACTAAATAAAATGCTGCATCAATTCCTGCGGAAACACCCGCGGATGTAATGAGCCTGCCATTATCCACATATTTTACATCTGGTATCGCCGTCGTTTTCGGAAAATCTTTTTGCAATTCGCTGATTAGCCAATGAAAAGTAGTAGAAGTCTTGCCATCAAGCAAGCCGATACTGCCTAAGAAGAAAGCGCCATCACATACAGAAAAATCTAAATATGATTGACTTGTTACATTCCTTAAAAATTCTTTATAATGTTCATTTTCATAAACCATGTGCGCCATGCCTCCAAAGACCGCTACAATATCGGGTTTCGGAAAATCAGAAGTTTTGGTAAAATTATAATCAGGAATAATTTTTAAAATACGCCGAGAAACAATCGTGTCTTTATCTGCTACTGTGTAAATATTATAACCCGCAGCCGATAGCACTTCCATTGGTCCGGTAAAGTCTAATATTTCAATGCCATCGTATAAAAAGAATAAAATATTCTTTGGCTCTGGTAATTGCGCCTTTATACTGCTGCACAGCAAGAGCAATAAGAAAGGTAAAGTTATCTTTTTCATAGTTTTACGTTTTAAAAGATTTAAAATTTTATTTAATCATGATATTTTCTTGTGCTTTTTAAAATGCGCTTCAATGTTTTGGAAGTTATTGCCCAAAGTAAAAAGCCAGATACTACAGTTATTAAGCCTAAGAGTGAAAAGACTCTTAATAAAATAGAATTAATATTATCCCGACTTTCATAGTCCATTGTATGTGTCATCCATAAAAAATCAAACCAGCGCCAGCTTTCGTGTCGCACTCTCTGAAAAGCCCCGTCTTTTGCGGAGATATACGCTTTTACTTTGGCAGGATGCTGATAAGAAATAACATAAACTGGCAAAGGTAGATCACGATATTCATGATATTTATTTACTTCTTCAAGTAAATGAATATCTTTTACAATTAAATTTGCATCCATGTAATGGTAAGCGATGTCAAGCGCCTCTTCCTTTGTGATGATCCTTTTTTCCTCGCCGGTACGCGCATTAAACAAGCGGTTTTCATTAATCCAATAAAAAGGTTGACCACCAATTTCTCTCAACTCCAAGCTATGAATACCCTCTTTAATCCGCAATTCTTTTAATGGATTTAAATCAAAAAATGCAGTGGGCTGATGATTTAAATTTTTAAAATGATCACCATGTATGCGATCCAAATTAGACCAACTAAAATAAAGTCCGCTCACTGTCCATAATAAAAACTGAATACCCAGGAAAATACCCAAATAACGATGTGTTTTCCTGATAATTAAGCGATTTTTCATTATAATGACATATAAAATTTAGAAATTAAATTAATATCAATAAGCCTTAAATGTTATATCATTTGTAATAAAAATCGAACAGAAATGGCTGACAACATAATAAAAGTATAAAGTAATGCAATATCGAAATAAGAATAATGAGCACTACCAAATATCCATTGAAGCGGCGCAGCAAGCCATCGACGCCATAATTCGATTGTCCTTTGAGGAATAAAAATTTTTTTTAAGCTGTAATTTTTTACGACTACTTTATCTTCTCCCAACATCACTGCACGATAACGCCGAGCAACACTCCAACTTTTAAGCGATTGATAAATAATAAATCCTGCAAGAAGGTAAGCAGTAATTTGTAAAATTAACACTGTATCCCATTTTTGAAATTCAATCAAAAACATAATAATTATAATTTTATTGTTAAATAATCATATCGCATCAAATTCTTTACACATCTTACTGTATGCTTCTCTTCATATAAATAGCATGAAGAAGTTGGGCACCAATGTTTAATTGAAATGTAAAGCTGCCGTATTTAATATAAAGTAGCACAGCGCCTGTAAAACCTACCAAAAAACAGCAAGGACATAAAGTCAACATGAATAGAGCCAGATGCTGTAACCCAATGATACCAAGCACAAAGGCAGTAGGAATACACAGGAATGAACCTGCACTCATAATAATGAATAATCCGAATAGGCGTTCATAAAAATGGATTGTCACTTTCCAGCGCCGATGCAGCTTTTCAAGTTCTTCTAAAGTAAAATAAACTGCACCGAACTGCCGAAAAACTACAAGTTCTTCTCGTGTTTCCCGCTCAATTTTACGCAACACGCTATCTATATTTTGATTATACATAGTATTTTTTAATTTATAAAAAGCTCGACATATAATAAAATATTTGGGGTTATGTAATGTCTCTATTCAATTCGGATGACAATGAAAACCAACCGTCTCCGTTTTTGTATCTTTTGCATTATGGCTCAAGGCTGCAGTTATTTCTAATATCATATCGGTATGCTCCGTTACACTGTTCACCCAATGGTCGTGAATATGTAATTCTTTGCCATGCGTATGTTCATCATTTTCATACACAACCGAATTATCTGCCTTTTTGCGAATGACGATTTCCCAACCGTGCAAATCCTGCTCAGCCATTAGATCTGCCTCAATA
>JANRME010000105.1:0-16927 GCA_033761835.1 Saprospiraceae bacterium | reverse complement strand
GTTGAATATAATATTGGCACTGACAATCTATCTAGAAACTATATTATTGAAGAGCCAGAATTAAACCTTTATCCTACAAATCAAAAAGCGCTTATTAATTTTTTAGTAAAAAACTGTATGACAGATAATAACCATCTTCTTCTAACTACCCACTCCCCTTACATCCTCTCTTCTTTGGACAACCTCATCCAGGCGGGCAATGTAATAAAAAAGCATCCCGAACTAAAAGAGGATGTAGAAAAGATAATACCCGCTAAATATCATTTAAATTATGAGGATGTAAAGGTTTATTTTGTAGCGGATGGCACGGCGCGGTTGATTATGGATGAAGAGCTTCAAAGCATTGATGTGAGCGAATTGGATGTGGTATCGGAAAGCTTGGATTCGGAATTTGAAAAATTATTGGATTTGAAATACCAAGATTGATGTGTTGCAAAGACCTCCAAGAACAATACCCAGATGAAAAAGAGTGCTTCGCAAACAAAACGAGCGCCGAGGAAAAAGGAAAATCCTTTAGAATTCAGACACCAAAAGACTCAAATCAAACCTTTTGTAGGATTCATGTAGATGGTTGTTTTGTAAAAAACGATAAAATAAGATGTGATTATGTTTTCATAAGGTGTTCTAATAGAGAAACTTATTACGTTGAATTCAAAGATACAGATGTAACTGAAGCGTACGATCAAATTGTTGAAACAATAAAAACGCATTTTCTTTCTCCTAAAGAGCGTAATTATGGATTTATTATTGCCACAAGGATTACAACAAGCGCTAACAGAATTATTGCGAAGAAAAAAGAAGAATTTAAGAAGACTTATGGTAAAGATTTGATTGTAAAGTCAAAAGCATATACTCATTTTGTAAAATAGAAATATATTTTCACCAAAACCACTTACACCACCATGAAACAACTAAATATATTGGCTTTCCTGATGATAATTGCTTTATTTAGCTTACCAAGTTGTGGCGGCGCATCGAAGGAAAAAGAAGATGAGAATGATACTATGATTACCATTGAAAGCGAGGAAGATGGCGAAAAATCTACGGTGACGATTGAAACCGATGACCCTGTTGAATCCACCAAAGAAGCCTTGCGTCAACTAAGCGGTGGGGATGTGGATGCAAAAGAAGTGGTGTCTTACCAATCCTTAAAAGGCTTGATGCCCAATAGTTTGCTGGGGATGAAGCGCATGAATATCGAAGGTCAGAAGTCAGGAATGCAGGGATTGAGCATTTCTACAGCTAACGCAGTATACAAGGAAGGTGACAAAGAATTGGAAGTATCTATTGTAGATGCGGGCGGCTCTACGCTTACGCTTGCCGGTTTGGCAATGTGGGCGAATATGGAATTTGAGCGCGAATCAGATGATGGCTACGAGCGCACGACCAAGATTGACGGACATAAAGCTTTTGAGCAATATGATAAAAAAAATAAATCGGGGCAATTGGGTGTACTCGTGGATAATCGCTTTGTCGTGAATATCGAAGGCGACCAAATTTCGGAAGGCGATTTGCGTAAAGCCTTGAATGACATTAATCTGCGAAAAATAAGTCGCCTGCAATAGTTCTTATTTCACCAAGTTTCGGGCAGGTTTAATCAATTCCGGGAATAGCCGCTGAAAACGCTTGATGCGCGGGATCGATTCGTGCAATACGTAAGGGTTATCATTGGGGTGCTTTTGTACATAATCCTGATGATAATCCTCGGCGTTCCAGAATTTTTCAAATTTCTTGACTTCTACCGAAATTGGGCGACTATATTCGCCTGACGCATCCAGTTTTTTAATCATATCTTCAGCAAACTTCCGTTCTTGGTCATTCTGATAGAAAATGATCGAGCGGTAGGGCGTGCCATGATCTGGACCTTGCCCATTTACTTGGGTAGGATCCATCGAGTTGAAATACACCTTTAACAAAGTTGGGTAATCCACGATGCTGGAATCGTAAGGCACTAAAACCGCTTCGGCGTGACCAGTAGAGCCGGAGCCAACCTCATTGTACGTAGGATTGGAAGTACGCCCACCAGCATAACCAGAAATCACATCACCGACACCTTTGACGCTTTCAAAAACGCCCTCGACGCACCAAAAGCAACCGGATGCAAAAACGGTTTTGGCGTTGTAATTCGCTTTTTCTTCCAAATTAACGGCTTGAGCACTAGCATCCTGTATATTCGAAGACGATTTTTGTTGGGTGCAGGAAAGCGTTAGTACAGAAAAACAGATTAAAATAAATAAATTTCGCATGATAAATCTTTGATTTGTTTCAAAAGACAACGTGGGCACAGTGGATTTAGTTGTCAAAAAGGATGGACTCATCAAGCATGAAAGACGCCGCCGCGACAGTTTTACTTGCTGTAATTCAATCGTTTAACGGTTTCGACAGTGCCTGCAATGACGCCTAAGGGCAAGGCAAACAAAAATCCAATGCCGGTAAGCAAAATGAGCAGATACACTACGCCGTTGCCAATCGCCAATAAACGGTATCTTCTGACAAATCGCACGCTGTCGCGCACTCGAAAATGGCGTTCCAAAGCAAAATCAATATTGCCAGCGCCCGCATAATAGGCTTGCACAAAGAAAATTGCACCGGCTACAAACGGACTGAAAAATGGAATCAAACCCAACAAGAAAAGCAAAAGCGTAAAGAATAATTCTCTTATAATCAATCGAATAGAAATGCGAATACCGCGAATAAGATCGCTAATGATGCCGGAAATACTGATTTTTACATTATTTGGGGAGCCTCTGAGCGCTTTTTCTACTTTTTCTGACAAGGGCGACATAATTGGCGAAGCAATAGCAATAACAAGGTTTTTGAACAAGATCAAACCCACCGCTCCTATCAGCAGCCCACCGAAAATATTGGCAATTTTTTCAAAAACACCTTTGCCCCAATTCCAGGGATAAAGCGAAATTAGCCAACCGCCGATATTATCCGAAACACCAATTGCCAGCCAAATAATGCCCGCTCCAAGCAGCATACTCATTAAACCCGGAACAATAATATAGCCCCAAAGCCTTAATTGAGGAATGAGTTGCAAGGCTTTGCCATAAGCGGTGATGCCGGAGAAAAAATCCTTCAGCATAGGAATATTTTGTTAGTTGTTATTGGGTATTTGGAAGGATTGTAAAAGTTTGCCGAATAACCAATAACATTAACAATTTTTATTCAAACAATTCTGCTAATTTATTTTCCAAAGCTGGGCCGCGAAGGTTTCTGGCAATGATTTTACCTTCGGCATCCAACAAAATCGTATGAGGGATTGCACTAACGCTATATAATTGCGCGACTTCGTTCTGCCAACCTTTCAGATCGCTTACATGACGCCAGGTTAAACCATCTTTTTCAATGGCTTGCAGCCAGCGGCCTTTATCCTGATCGAGGCTGACACCTAAAATCTCGAAGCCTTTGTCTTTGTACTCATTGTACATTTTTACTACATTAGGATTTTCTCTACGACAAGGCCCGCACCAACTCGCCCAAAAATCAACCAAGACTACTTTACCACGCAAATCACTGAGTTTCATTTCTTCGCCTGCAGGCGTTTTTTGAGTAAAATCAGGCGCTGTGCCGCCAACTTCAAAGCTTTTGACCGCATCTAATTGCCTTTGTAAATCAGTGGCAGCAGCGGGTACTTTATCTTTAAATTCTTTAATAAACGCTTCTGCATAAGGAACAAAATTAGCGTTTTTTGCCTGTTTGAGTACTGTTACTACGCCACTCATAGCCATTAGGCGAGTCTGAGATCCCTGCGGAATTACTTGAAGTTGCTTGTCAATATAAGCTTTTACCTCTTCATCAGGCAAGCCCACATTACAAAGCGTACCAGCATAGTTTCTGAAAGCCTCGTGTACCCAAGGTAATTGTTCGTAGGTTTTATCTTTAAAATCCACAAAACGGAAAAATTCGGCAGCAAAATATTCGATTTCGTTGGCGTATTTGTCTTTATTTTCATTGCCATCATAGCTGGTATAGGTCTCTAAAGCAGCAATTTTGGCCAAAAAAGGCTGCGCTTTTTTCAATGAATCCAGCAGAGCAATTTTTTGAGCATCCAGCACTTTCATATCTTCCACTGCCTTTGCTTTTTCATCGCTATTACTCATGCGAAACTTCCGAATCAATAAACCCGTCCTGCGTTTGAAGTCAGCGAGTTCTTTTTTCAAGCCATCGTATTGCTCATTCAACAGCGAACCACTGGTGGTTGCTTTAGCAATATTTCGGCAAGATCCGGCCAATTGTACCTCTTTTTCTGTTCCCAACAAAAGTAGGCGCATGGAACTCCCTTGACCAATGTAATAAAACCGAGGTTCTTTGACTTTTTGCACACTAAATTTTAGAATGGTATCGGCAAGCACCTGCGGCGATTGAACGGATTCAAAATTAACCCCATTAAAACGGTACAAACCTATTTGCTCGCCGCAATCCTTCAGAACGCAAGTCAATGTTACGGTTTCCTGTGCTGTAGATATCTGCAAAGCCACAAACAGCACCACCAAAATACTCATGGATATTTTCATATTACCAAAATTTTAATCCCCAAAAATAAAGGGAATCTATGGGAAAAACAATGGTTCGGAAAGTGTTAACGGCATCTTAACGTCTTTCACTCGTCGGTCAAATATCAATCATCGTCTATCGGGCTTGCCTTTTTCCAAACTTTTGCCTACTTTTAGTAGTTGAATGATTGATTTATTGGATAGATGAATGATTAATTGATTTTCAGTACATTTATATTAAAAAGAAGCATTATGGGTTTTCGTCGAGAATATAGATATAGTTTTGGCAGCAATAATAATAATCCGATCAATTCTATCTGGAGCATTGTAATTTTGGCACTTGTGCTAGTAGGATTATTTATATTGGCGCGTTTTATTTTTAGAATATTATATTTCTTATCACCGTTTTTATTAATTGCAACCGCTATTATTGATCATAAAGTGATTGTAAATTATGCAACGTGGCTGGTTAATATGATACGTCGTAATACGCTCATGGGCGTGGGCGCTACGGTACTTTCACTGGTATTTTTTCCTGTGGTAAGTGCGTTGTTATTTAGTCGGGCTTTATTTAAAAAACAAATGCGAAAAGCACAGCAATCAGAGGAAAAGCGACAAATCGGTGAATATGTGGATTTTGAAGAAATTGTGCAAGATCGCCCTATCCATTTAAAACGCTTGGAAAAACAAGAAAAGCAGCCCCGCGAAGAAAAAAAAGACGACCGCTACGATCAGTTTTTTAATTGACCATTTATCATTGACCATTGATTGCTTTTAGTATTTACCTAATAATTAGTTTTTTACTCTGCATCTTTTACGGATATGTAATTACAGCAGCACTCCAATCTTGGAAGGAATTACCCGTTTGGCAAATTCCTCTTAATTTTCAGCCGAAAATATTTATATCCATTATCATTCCCGTAAGAAACGAAGAAGCCAATATTCAAGCTTGTTTGAGGTCTATTTTGCAACAATCTTATCCTAAAGATTTATATGAAATTATAATCATAGACGATCATTCTACCGACCGCACCGCGGCACTCGTCACCCAATTAAAAAAGGAAAACCCGCAAATTCGTTTATTTAATTTACAGGATGTAATAAATGGTAAATTAATAAATTCGTATAAGAAAAAAGCAATAGAATTAGGCGTTTTACAAGCGCGTGGCACGCTCATCGTTACTACGGATGGGGATTGTGTCGCTCAACCCGATTGGTTATTATTACTTGCTTCATTATATGAATTAAAGCAAGCTAAGTGCATCGCCGCCCCGGTGAACTTTTTTCAGGAAAAAAATCTATTAGAACGCTTTCAATCGCTTGATTACATGGGTACAATGCTGCTCACAGGCGCGGGTATTCATGCAGGTACGATGCGCTTGAGCAATGGCGCAAATCTGGCTTATGCAAAAGCTATTTTTGAGGAATTACAAGGATTTTCGGGAATTAATGAACGCGCTTCGGGCGATGATATGATGCTGGTGCAAAAAATAGCCGCTAAATACACGCAAGATATTTACTTTTTAAAAAATCCTAATGCAACGGTATTCACTAAAGCCAAACCCGATTGGCAATCCTTTCTGCAACAGCGCATTCGCTGGGCGACCAAATCTTCCGCTTACCGCGAATGGCGCATCACTTTTGTGCTGGCGATGGTATTTTTTTTATGCTGTAATATTCTACTGAGCTTATTATTAATTCTTTTTTTTGGAAGTGTAATGATTTTAATCTTTTTTATGCAAATTATTATAAAAACGTTTTTCGATTATCAATTACTGTATGAAGCTTGTCGTTTTTTCAAAAGACAAGATTTGATGAGAAGCTTTCTACCCGCGCAAGCACTGCATATTATCTATATTGCAATAATCGGTTTTGCCGGAAATTTTATAAAAAAATATGAATGGAAGGGGAGGAGGGTGCGTTAGAAGTTGGGTGACCAAGAGAAGGAGAGAACAAGTGACTCAGAGATAAAGAAAGTTTTAATTGCCTTTTTTTGTCAAATACGTTTCATAAGGAGGATATCCATAAAGATTTTTCATATAATAATCCCTTTTAAAGGCAAAAGGATTGTTTCCTGTAATCCTGGTCGCATTGATATATTCCATAGCTTTTTCTTTTTTTCCTAAAACAGCGCAGATGCGGGCGGCACAATAGAAAAGGAATGCATTGTCTCCTTTTTCTTTATTGATTTTCAGCAGATTTCGGAGGATTTCTTCCGCTTTTTCCTTTTCTCCTAGCAGTGCATAGTCAATGCCTATACCAGAATAATACAGGAGCGCAGTCCAACCAAAAGCGTTCTCTCCATTATTGGAAAGTGTTATAAAAGGTGTTTCCAAATCAAGGGCCTTTTTCGGTTGCCCTTTAAGGCGGCAGGTCTCCGCCAGATCAAGACTATCAATGATGCTGCTCATTCTTTCAGGGGTTTCCAATGCCCATTTTAGTGCAATATCGAGCAATTTGTGCGCATCTGTTTTATTTCCGACAACTAGTAGTTCTTCGGCGGCATTATTACAAAAATCAACCAGATCATATTCGGTCTTAAACCAAGTTTTAAGCTTTTTGACCGACTTAACTTCGTCGATAATGGCAAAAACGCTGTCGATTCGGTTACTCTTTATAAAAGCCCATGATTTGAATAAAAAATAGGTTCCTTTAATATAAGGATTGTCGTCGTTTTTTAAATAAGTATCAATCATTTTGTTCACTTCATCATATTTTCCTGCTCTCAATCCGTACCATGCTGTGTAAACTGCCAGATTGGTTCTCAAACCTTTCATTTCGTCTGGAATATGAGGTATGCCCAAATCATTCATTACTTTCCAAGCATCTTCAGGACGGTTTTCACGGATTGCCAAATGAAAGGCATAATCTTTATTGGATTCATCTTTGGGAAAGATTTTATACTTTTCGCCTAAAAAATGACTGTATGCGGGATAATCCCTTTGGTAGAATGCTTTATTGACATTATAGAAAGATTGCTCGAATTTTGTCATTTTTTCGTAATGCGGCTCGAGCATTGATAACAATGTATCAGCACGCGGATCTAGAACCCCAGCCAACCAGTATATTTCGGTCAATGCAGCTAGGTAAAAAGAGGAATCCATTTCAAATGCTTTTCTACTATATTCTAATTGCAACTCCCTTGGCGGCCAAATGCCTTCAGCCTGTTCATAAGTTTTTTGAAACACCTGGTAAGCCTCGTATAACGGAGGTCTGAAGTTCCCCTGAGCTATCCGATCCTTTGCGACCCAATAGCCCATAATCCTGCGGGTGAGTTCGTCAGCCAGTTTTTCCTTTTGCTGAATATGTCCTTTTATTTCAGGGAAATTGCGCACCATATCTCCGGTTAAGCCGTCTGTCAGGTTACTTTTTACGGTCAATGAATCTCCCTCGCGCAGAAAGTACCCTTCAATCCAATAGCGGACTCCAACAACTTCTGAAAAAGATGCTTGTCCTTTTTCGTTATTGGGTAAAACACCGACTAAATGATGGTATTGTTGAACGGTGAGGGGTGAGCAGGTTTTAATCCCAGCTTCCGTCAGCCCATTGGTGATAAGGCTACTGCATAAGGAACCAAAAGCATCTAAATCGCTATTACCTGTATTGTTTACAAATGGAATGGCTGCAACCCGTTCTTCCTTTATTTCATTCGGTAAAACCGCAGTGTTTTCAGCCTTTCCTGGCCGTGTCAGCCACAGTATCAAACCGATAATACCCAAAATCCCTATTCCCACCGACGTCAGCCAAGTCCTTTTATTATTTTGTTTAGGTGTTTCCGATTCACTTGATATATTTTCTTCTTGTGCCTTACTTTCCTGCGCCCAAGCTAATATCAACGAAATGGGGAAACCTATTAAGACAAGTATAACAATCAATTTTTGTGACCAGGCAGGCAATTCAAAAATTGGGAAAGTGGTGGCAACGACTTGAATAATGAGCCAAGCCGTCACAGCGTAAATAGAAGCCACTTTAAAAATGTTTCGACGCTTAATTTCTTGAATGAATGGGTTTTGTGGCATCTAAATTTTTAAATTTGGATTTATCTTCAAATTTAAAAATTTAAACTTATTAATAATAACCTTATTCGACCAATTTTGAATAAGCAAAAGAAATAGGAAACTAAGAGACCAAGGGACTAAGAGAATCTGTCCATCTCCCAATCACTTGGTCACCTAGTCTCTAAGTGACTAAGCCTTTCCACCTACGGCTTGCTCACTTTCGGTATATTAATCGCAGGGAAATTACTTTCCAGATACATTTTATTGTACTTCGCAATGTCCTCCGCAACAAGCTTATTCATCGTACTCTGATGCTTGCCCCACTCGTTCACCAAGTCGGTCATACGCCCTTTAGCGCCGCCGGTCACCTGCGGATTGTGTTGATCTACGCGGCCGCGCAAATCCATCATCTCAGCACCCAGGCGGTTGTAGAAATTGATCACATCCTGGAAAGTCTTTTGTTTGGGCTGAATAAGCTGCTCTTCCCATTCAGTAATTTTTTTGACCAAATCTTCCCCAATTTTTATCAATTCCTTGGCGCTTTCTACTTCTTTGAGTGAAGCATTTAGCGTTTTGACTTGTTCGCGCACGCCACGCATCTGATTCACTGCATTGTGGACTTCATTTACAGCAAGGTCTAATTGCACTAACACCTTTTGCTGCGCTTCAAAATCCTGGGGCGTAGCTTCTACACGAGGGTCTTTTACAATTGTGACCGTTTGCTCCACTGTGTTTTTAGGTGTAATAATGCGAATTTTATAATCACCTGGCGCAATGCGGCTACCACGATAATCACCATTGATAAAAATGCCATCAATGCCCGGCGCAGACTCTCGACGGAAATCCCAGGTAAAACGATTCACTCCTTTTTTGGAAGCAAAAGTAGGTTCAGGCTGCGGCCCACCTTCGTAGCGCTTAAAGCTTTTATCAGGCATATTTTTGTAGGTGCGAATGATATTATCGTTGACATCGGTAATCTGCAAAGTCAACTCTGTGCTGTCCATCGCTTCTGGCAGGAAGTAGTCAATAATGACGCCGCTCGGAGGATTTTGCCCTACGGTTCTGTTTCCGCCGCCGCCACCACCGCCACCTCCTCCGCCTGGCAGCAGATAAGTTGATTTAGGTGTGAAAACAGTAGGCTGATCACCAAATTTGCCCATACTTTGCTGAATCGCGCCGAGATCATCCAAAATCCAAAACGCCCGGCCTGCAGTTGCCGCAATCAAATCGTTATCGTGGATTGTTAAATCTGTAATCGGTACGACTGGCAAATTCAATTGGAATTTCTGCCAATTTTTGCCATTATCAAAAGAAATATACAAACCACGCTCCGTTCCAGCGTAAAGCAATCCTTGTTTCTTGCGGTCTTCGCGCACCACGCGCACAAAATCTTTCGAGCCGATGCCGCTGGTAATATTCGTCCAAGTTTTACCCCAATCGCTTGTGTAATAGACCATTGGCGTTGGATCGTCAAATTTAAATTTGGTAGCCACCACATAAGCCGCCGAAGGATTGTGCGGAGACACTTCGATAGCATTAATGAGTGCCTCGCCAATGCCCGGAGGTGTTACATTTTGCCAGCTTTTGCCTTCGTCACGAGTGACGTGTACCAATCCGCAATCGCTTCCTGCCCACAACACGCCCGCCTGATGCGGAGAAGCAATCAGATACGCAATGGTATTATAAATTTCGCCACCGGCGCCTTCATTCGTGTATGGACCACCACCGTCATCTTGTTTAGCCGGATCGTTCCGTGTCAGATCGGGACTGATTTCTGTCCAAGTAATGCCGCCGTCATCGGTTCGAAGCACTTTTTGAGCACCATGATAGATCACTTTCGGATTTTGCGGTTGCCAAATAATTGGCGCATTCCAGTTGAAACGATATTTCTGTTCACTCGGCTTTGTACCCAAACCAATGCGCGGATACGCCATAATGTCTTTGGATTCGCCCGTTTTGTGATTAAATGCTTCTATATAACCTTGATAGCAACCGCCGTACACGATTTCAGGATTATTCGGATCAAAAGCTAAAAAAGCGCTTTCGCAACCTGCTGCCGGATACCAGTCTCTTTCGGTAATACCGCCGCCCAAAGTACGACTAGCAATTGCCACAGAAGAATTGTCCTGCTGCCCAGCATAGACATGATATGGGAAACGATTATCCGTGACAACGCGATAGAATTGTGCCGTTGGTTGATTGTTCAGAGTAGACCAATTCGTACCGCCATTGAAAGTGATCTCGGCCCCACCGTCGTCAGCCAAAATAATATTCTGATTATCATTCGGATTGATCCACATATCATGCGTATCGCCATGACCAACGCTGATGCGCGAGAAGGTTTTGCCGCCATCTGTTGATTTCAGCATCGGCGCGTTCAGCACATATACTACTTCCTGGTCAATCGGATCGGGGAAAATTTCGATATAATACCAAGCGCGGGTAATCGTTACGCGATCTTTGCAAGCCTGAGCCCAGGTCGAGCCGCCATCATTGGAACGATACACACCTGCTTTATCACCTTCTGATTCAATATTGGCATAAACGACATCAGGATTGGCACGAGAAACAGCAATCGCTGCTTTCCCTATTTTATCAGGCAAGCCTTTGGTCAGCTTCGTCCAAGTTGCGCCGCTATCAGTCTATTTGTAAAGCACAGAACCTGGGCCACAGCTTACTGCTTTCCAGGGTAAACGAATATGATCCCACATGGCGGCATAAAGAATACGCGGATTGTTCACATCCATGCTCAATTCACTGGCACCGGTATTTTCATCTACAAACAAGATTTGTTTCCAGGTCTTTCCGCCATCGCTACTTTTATAAATACCGCGTTCTTTGCTTTTGCCGTGTACCGGCCCTTGCACTGCCACATACACTTCGTCTGCATTTTTGGGATTGACCTGAATACGCGCAATATGCCGCGACTCGGGCAAGCCAATATGCGCCCAGCTTTTGCCGGCGTCCACCGATTTGTACATCCCATCGCCAGGAGAAGTCATCACGCCACGCACTGCATGCTCGCCCATACCCACGTAAATGACGTTTGGATCAGAGTCAGCGACTGCAATGGCACCTACGGAACCTGTTTTGAAAAAGCCATCCGAAATATTCGTCCAGTTTTGTCCGGCGTTTTCGGTTTTCCAGACGCCGCCACCCGTACTGCCCATATAATACAGCATCGGATTGCCCGGTACGCCTACCGCAGCGACGCTTCGACCACCGCGAAAGGGCCCAATATTGCGCCATTTCAAGCCCTGAAACTGCTCGGAGAGCTTATCGCCAGGCAATTTGGGCGCTTCCTGCGCGATGGAATAAGACATGAATAGAGTCAGAGCAAAGAGTATGCTCCAGGTGTTTTTAAATTTCATTGTTCGACGGTTTTATTTTTGGAATTAGACATTAATTCGGAAAATAGTTTTCCAGAAATGAAAAGACAAGCCCAATTTAATTGGAAATTTTAAAAACTGCGGTATAAAAATGGCAGCTTGTCAAAAATTGATGAGGCAGTTGTATCGCTCCATTTGAGAAAATATAAAAGCTATGTGTAATTGAATGTGAATAACTTTAGACAGTATGCTTATTTATTATAAAAGAATGTTTGATATTGAAAAAAGAATGCTTTATTCTTAAAATTAATTGCTTTTATTGTTTAAAATTATGTTTAAATAATACGATAAAATGATTAGTTTTTGTAAAAAAGTGTTTAATACTTATTAAATTATGTCTGGATTGTAGAAAAGTGTGCTTAAAAGATATGATAGATTTGGAGTAAGCTATCAGAGATGTAAAGAAAGGTCTTATAAAGGAAGCAAAGGCTCAAGTTGATTAGCGACGCTGGTACTGTTTTGTCCATTTGGGGCTGTGTTTTCTAAAAAAGATGATCCCAACTGTCATCGTAACTGCAATAGCGATGCCCACCATTTTATAAAAGATCGTCATGGGTTCGCCCGATGCGGTGAGAACAATCGAAGGAAGCCGCGTGAATACTTCTGCCATAAATGCACAATACAAACCAATCACGCTCCAATACATAAAACTAAAATGCAATAGCAAATAGTTTTTGGATCTTTTAGTAAGTACCGGATAAAGCCCTGCTAGAAGCGTCAGGCAACTGAATACAGCAAACCAATGAAATATTCCAAAACTTCCATATAACCTATATATCATAAATGCGGTCGCATTCAATACCAGCATAGCCGCTGCATAGACATAGCCCGTTCGTTTGTGAAATCTTGTTCCTTTTCGATTGATCAACACCATCAGTCCTGTGACCAAAGCAATAATAGAAGCAATTAAATGTACCAAACCGACGGCGTCACCTACAATATTGTTGAAATTCATGTCAATGTTATTGAGCCTATTATAAATTAAATCTTTTACATAAAACCTATAAGGTTTCAAAAACCTTATAGGTTTGGCTAAGCAATAATGTATTAGAACTTAATGCCCAATATTATTGAGTAATCATTACAAAAAGTAAGATCATCCTTATTCAAGGGCAAATATGCCGTCCTTACCCTCCAAATATAAACAAAACCCACGCGCTTCAACAAGCTGTTAAATTTTGTACTTTTTACACTTAGTCTTTTCTTTTCCCTATTTTTCTTCTACTTTTGAATCTCACCTACAATTTGGATAAAATGCAAGATAAACTAACTACAACCAGAAGACGATTTCTCAAAACCGGCGCCCTTGCAGCAGGTGGCTTTATGATCGTGCCACGTCATGTATTGGGTAGGGGCTTCATCGCACCGAGCGATAAGCTCAATATCGCCGCGATTGGCGCAGGCGGTAAAGGTCAGAGCGATATTGCGAATGCTTGGAACAACGGTGGCAATAATGTCGTTGCGCTTTGCGATGTGGATAAGGCTCGTGCCAAAGGCAGTATCGATAAGTTTCCTGATGCGAAATTCTACAACGATTTTCGTCGAATGTTGGATGAAATGAAAGATACAATTGATGCGGTGACGATTTCTACACCCGATCATACCCACGCGGTAGCGGCAATGGCGGCGATGCAAATGGGCAAACACGTATATGTGCAAAAACCGCTCACACATAATATCCATGAGGCTCGAATGCTGACCGAATCTGCCCGCAAATATAAAGTGGTGAGCCAAATGGGCAATCAGGGCGCTTCCAATCCAAGCCAGAAAGTGATGATGGATTGGTTGGACAAAGGCTTGATTGGCAAAGTACACGAAGTACATATCTGGACGAACCGACCTGTGTGGCCGCAAGGCATACCAGTGCCAAAGGACAAGCCGGCACTGATAGAATCTATGACGAAAGAGGATTGGGAATTATTTGTCGGGCCGGCAGAATGGGTTGATTATCATCCATTATACCATCCATTCAAATGGCGCGGCTGGTGGAATTTTGGTACCGGCGCTTTAGGTGATATGGGTTGCCATTTGATCGATCCGGCCTTCCGCGTATTGGGCTTGGGCTACCCCACAGAAGTAGAGTGCAGCGTAGGACAAGTATTTATTCAAGACTGGAATCCTGAGTACATTCCTGAAGGTTGTCCACCATCATCCAATGTACAATTGAAATTCCCGGCGACTGCGCGCAACAAATCAGAAGTGACGATGTACTGGACAGACGGTGGTATCCGTCCTTTCCATCCTGATCTGATTCCTGCCAGCGATCCATTAGCCGAAGCCGATAGTAGCAACGGTGTGATTATGATTGGTAAAAAAGGGGTGATGACTTGCGGCACGTATGGCAATAATCCGATGGTCTATCTGAAAAATGGTGACAAATTGGAGATGCCGAAATTGCCTGAAAACCCTAATCCGCTGCCGGAGCACGGGCATCAGGTCTCCTGGGCAAATGCTTGCAAAGCGGGCTTTGGCAGTAAGGAGCACCAGGCTTTGACTTCTTCCTTCGATTACGCAGGGCCGCTGACGGAGACAGTGTTGATGGGGAATTTGGCAATTCGCAGTTATAATTTGCGCAAGCAAAATGCGAATGGCAGAGGATTCAATTACTATGGACGCAAGAAACTCTTGTGGGATGGGCCGAGCATGAAGATCACGAATTTTGAAGAAGCCAATCAATTCGTGTCTCGTCCGTATCGGTCGGGCTGGAAATTGGCATAATATTAAATTTCATAAATATTATGACGTGGCAGGTTTTCAAAACCCGCCACGTTTTTTTATCAACTTACTTTTTCGTTGCATCGTCTTTACCGGCCTCCGGTTTCACCTCATGCCCATTCACCGATTGCTTTTCTTCTGGTGCTTCTATTTTGGGTTTGCCCAAATATTGCGGCAAATCCATACCAGCCATATCGAATAAGTCTTTCATCGGCGGCACTGATTTGTACATACCCGACAAGAAATTAGCGGTCGAATTGCCATCGCCATTGCCGCCTTCCCACACGGTCACTTTGTCAATTTTGATATTCTTAATCGCTTCCACCTGCGTTTTCACAAGCTCTTCGAGTTTATCAGCAATCAACATCAGCACCGCATCACGTGAATTGCCACCCGCAGCTTTTACAATTTGATCAAAACCTAAAGCCTGTTTGCTCAAAATCTCGTACAAACCTTTTGCCTCGGCTTCTTTTTTCATAAAAATGGCGTCTGCTTCACCCTTAGCCAAGCGGCGCGTCTGCTCGGCTTCAGCCTCTGCGTCAATTTCCATTTTGCGTTTTTCGATTTCGGCTTGCACGATAATGTCGGCTTGCTTGGTTGCCAATTCGCGTTGGGCACGGGCATCTTCGGCCAATTTTTCAGCGGCGTAGGCTTCTTCCAGCGCTTTCGCAGCCTGTATTTTCTCGGCAGCCATCGCAATACGCAAGGCTTCTGCCTCTTTCAGTCGGCGCTCCGCATCGGACATCGCAATTTTTACCTTCGATTCGTTTTCACCCTCGATGGCTTTGGCATTGGCTTCAGCTTCCCCGACTTTGGCATCCGCTTCCGCAGAAGAAACCTTGATACGCTGATCCATTTTGGCGTTGGCTTCACCGATAGAACCATCGCGGTTTTTCTCGGCTACGTTCATTCGCGCGTCGTTGATGGCTTTGGCTGCTGCCTCTTTACCCAAGGCTTCGATATAACCAGACTCATCCTGAATGTCGGTCACGTTCACGTTGATTAGCGTCAAGCCAATTTTCTTCAATTCCGCACCAACATTGGTCGCCACGTTCGATAAAAACTTATCGCGATCAGAATTGATCTCTTCAATATCCATAGTAGCAACGACCAAGCGCAACTGACCAAAAATAATGTCTTTGGCAATATCGCGAATTTCTTCCTGGCGCTTACCCAGCAAACGCTCAGCGGCATTGAGCATCGTACCTTCTTCATTAGAAATACCCACCGTAAATCGGGAAGGTACATTCACGCGAATATTCTGCTTACTCAAAGCCCCCCGCAAATCCACATCAATCGAAATGGGCGTCAAATCCAAATATTCATACGCTTGAATGACCGGCCACACAAAGGCAGCACCACCAGCCAAACATTTCGCCGAGCCGCTATTGGTGCGGCCATAAATCACCAGGATTTTGTCGGAAGGACAGCGTTTATAACGCGAAATAAAAAACATCAATAAAATAAACAGCAGGAGAAATAATCCGCTAACAAGAAAAATAAGAGATTCTGTCATGGTTAAATGCTTTTTTTGAGGTTTGTGATTTGGTTATTTGTTATCTAGTTTCTGGGCTCATTATTTTGCTAAGGATTTTTCAGGAATGGCTTTTACTAACAATACATTATCGCTTAGAATATCCGTAATTTGCACTTTAGAACCAGTATTGATAAGCGTTTCGTCATCGGTTATAGCATCCATTTCACGGAGCGAATTTCCGAGTGTGAGGTGTACTTTCCCTTGTCCATTGCGTTTGGCAGGAATCGTCAGATATACTTCCGCCTGTTTTTGTAAGGCTTCTTGAAGCTTAACATTGCCTTCTTTGGTCATTTTTGCGAACCAATAAAACATATACGCTACCAATACCAGCGCCGCGCCACCTGAAAAAATGGCAAAAGCAACCGCGAGCATTATGCCGGCACCTGCTCCTAAAGCGACTACACCAGCCCATCCAAAAAATGTAAAAAAAGCAATGATACTTCTAAGGGAAAAGAGTGAAAAATCGCTATCTAAACTATAATGCCCACCGTCGTCCACGCCTGCGCTTATGCCTACATCCATATCGCCGTCAAAATCAGTGCCTAAGAAAAAGGAGACAATAAACTGAAAAACGAACAGCACACTGGAGAGAATGGCAATGCCCCAGAAGATTTGTTCCGCATTGTTCAAAGCATTCCACCAGTCGCCAATTGATAAGAGGATCATTTGATACATTTGGTTTTTATGAAATTAAAGTACGTTAAAAAAGTTAACATTTTCTAAAATCTTCGACTGATATGTATTTTTTTTCGTTGAACCCCTTTAAAAGGTCACAATTCATTCATAATA
>JANRME010000104.1:0-21184 GCA_033761835.1 Saprospiraceae bacterium | reverse complement strand
GCTAATAGTGGCTGCGGTGACACGAAATAAATAAGCTATTCAAACTTCTTATCTGAACATTCGATCATTCCATTTTTTATACTTAAAATTGCCGTCGGGCGTTTTCAATCACAACGCTGATCAAGGAAAATGGACATTTCTATCGTTATACCGCTTTTTAATGAAGAAGAATCGCTGCCCGAGCTCGAAGCATGGATACGCCGAGTGATGGAAATAAATAATTTTAGTTACGAAATTATTATGGTGGACGACGGCAGTAAAGATCGCTCCTGGCAGATTGTAGAACAACTGGTACTGCAAAACCCTCATGTTCGGGGTATCAAATTTCGCCGAAACTACGGCAAATCTGCTGCTTTAAATATTGGCTTTCAGGCGGCGCAAGGCGAAGTAGTGATTACTATGGATGCCGATTTGCAAGATAACCCTGATGAAATTCCTGAGTTGTACCGAATGATCCAAGAAGATGGTTTTGATATGGTATCGGGGTGGAAAAAAAAGCGTTTTGATCCTGTTCTGACCAAAAACCTGCCGAGCAAATTTTATAATTGGACGGCCCGAAGAATGACGGGTATTATATTACATGATTTTAATTGCGGACTAAAAGCTTATAATAATAGTGTAATAAAAAGCATTGAAGTGTATGGCGATATGCACCGCTACATTCCGGTGTTGGTAAAATGGGCGGGTTTCAAAAAAATTGGTGAAAAAGTGGTGCAACATCAGGAGCGCAAATACGGCGTGACCAAGTTCGGGATGGAGCGCTTCATTCGTGGGCCGTTGGATTTACTCACGGTTATCTTCATTTCCAAATTTGGCAAGCGTCCGATGCACTTTTTTGGGATGATGGGTACTTTATTTTTTGTTATTGGGATGATTATCAGTATCTTTTTGATTGTTGCAAAACTGCTCGATCCGCATTACAGTTTGACCAATCGCCCTACGTTCTATCTTGCGTTGGTTGCAATGTTGCTAGGTACGCAGCTATTTTTGACCGGATTTTTAGCAGAATTAATTACACGTAATGCACCAGATCGAAATCATTATTTGATTGAAAAAGAAATCGGTAGTAGTATCAAATAAACCCTTAAATTTTGAACTTCGAATCGGAGACGTTGAATTTCAAACGAGTCATCATCCTTTCTCCTGCACATCCGTTGCGTGGAGGCATCGCGGCACTTTCGGAGCGGCTGGCGCAGGAATTACAATATCGCGGTGCGGAAGTAAAAATTTATTCATTTTCATTGCAATATCCGAGTTTTTTGTTTCCAGGAAAAACGCAATTCACCGATGATCCTGCACCTAAAGGGTTGGAAATAAACACCCTCGTCAATTCTATCAATCCATTTAATTGGTGGCGCGTAGGCAAAATGATTCGACACGAAGCTCCTGATTTATTGCTCATTCGCTATTGGCTACCTTTTATGGCGCCTTGCCTTGGCACGATTGCGCGGATTGTAAAGAAAAATCATTATACAAAAATTATTGCAATTGCTGATAATGTTCTGCCACATGAAAAACGGCCAGGTGATCGCTTATTGACTAATTATTTTATAAAATCAGTAGATGCGTTTCTTCTTATGTCTCAATCTGTTGAACAAGATTTGCGGCAGTTTACTGAAACCAAACCGGCGATTTGCACGCCACATCCAATTTATGATAATTACGGTGAACCCATTGAACAAGAAGCTGCCAAAGCGTTTTTGAAGCTTTCGCAAAATGATCGTTATTTATTATTTTTTGGATTTATTCGAAAATATAAAGGATTGGATTTATTATTGCAAGCAATGGCGGACGAGCGTGTGCAAAATTTGGGAATTAAACTACTTGTGGCCGGTGAATTTTATGATGATGCAGCATTCTATGATCAGTTGATTGCTCAGTATAATTTGAAGCAACAGGTCATTTTACATACCGATTTTATACCCAATGAGCGTGTAAAATATTATTTTGGAGCGGCGGATTTGGTCGTGCAGCCCTATCGTTCTGCGACGCAAAGTGGCATTTCGCAAATAGCATTTCACTTTGAAAAGCCAATGATCGTAACGAATGTAGGCGGTTTGCCTGAAATTGTACAGCACGAAAAAGAGGGCTATGTAGTAGAAATTAGCCCCAAAGCCATAGCCGATGCGATTCTTGATTTTTATGATAATAAAAGAGGTGAAACTTTACATCAAGGTGTAAAAAGCGGCAAAAAACGTTATACTTGGGACAATATGATAGGAAGTATTTATCAGCTATATAAAAAATTGAATAATGGCTAAAAGAACTATAAAAAATCCAGAAACCGAAGGACATATTGACAATGATGTGATGCTGCGAGCCTCCGCGATCGGGGCGGTACTGCTGGGGATCGCGCTGGCACTGTCTTTTTTGTTTTTACCAGGCGTTCTGGGCGCTTCCAAATTTGGACGAGCAGTTCAGATCGGATTAGAATTACTCTTGATTTGGTTGGTCATTACCAGCACGATCCGCAGTATCCATCATATTCGGGAAAAAATTGCTACATGGAAACTCTTGTTGGCAGGCGGTTTGACAGCGGTAGTGGGTCCATTGATGCGGGAACTAACCCTTCTGATTGCATCACAATTTTCAGAAAATATTACACTCGAAAAATATAATTTCAAAGGACTTTGGTTTTTCGCAGGTTTGGGGCTGCTGGCTGCAAGCATTGCTACGATTCGCTTGCGCATCAAAAACAGGGCGCTCGGCAATATGCTTGAGTTGTCGTTAATTGCACTCGTAGCATTTTTATTTTTTTATTATATGAAGTAAATAAAAGTTTAGGAGTTGAGGGAGTTTAGCAGTTTGTCTATTACACAAACTTTACTACTCAACTACTCAACTACTCAACTACCATGATGAATCCTCGAATCAAAGAAATGATTGCTCAGAGCATTGCTACGAAAGAAGCGGTACTGGCGGATGAGCGACTTCTGACAACGGTGCAAGAAGTAGTAAATATTTGTATCATAACTTTTAAAAATGGCGGTAAAGTTTTGTTTTGCGGTAATGGCGGCAGTGCTGCTGATGCGCAACATTTAGCTGCAGAACTTTCCGGGCGATTTTATTTTGATCGGGAGCCTTTATTTGCGGAAGCATTACATGTTAATAGTAGTTTTGTTACAGCGGTAGCAAATGATTATAATTATGAAGAAGTGTATGCGCGCATGATTCGTGCGGCCGGGCGCAAGGGCGACGTACTTTTTGCGATGTCCACTTCAGGAAATTCTGAAAATATTATACGAGCTATTAAAGATGCGAAAAAAATTAAAATGATTGTAATAGGCATGACAGGCGAAAGTGGCGGAAAGATGCGCGACCTTTGTGATTTTTTGATCAATATTCCTTCCCATGATACGCCTCGAATTCAGGAATGTCACATGATGCTAGGGCATTTAATATGTGAGTTGATTGAAAATGAACTATTTAAAATTAAATAATTTTTTGATATTATGGTTTTATAAATGCAACTCCTAAGCTCCACAACTTCTAAACTTATAAACATCTAATGAATATTGATAAATCCTGGACGCTTTTCCTCGACCGCGACGGTGTCATTAATCACCGCTTGATGGAAGATTATGTAAAGACTTGGTCTGAATTTCAGTTTTTGCCGGGCGCCTTGGACGCAATTGTTTATTTTTCAACGCTATTTGGAAAGATTTTCGTGGTGACCAATCAACAAGGCATTGCCAAAGGATTGATGAGCGAAGTAGATTTGCAAAATATTCATCAAGAAATGCTCAATAAAATAAATAACGCCGGTGGTCGGATTGATAAAATTTATTATTGCCCGCATTCGCGTTATGATTATTGCAATTGCCGAAAACCAAGGATTGGTATGGCTTTGCAGGCGCAAAAAGATTTTCCTGATATTGATTTTAATAAATCCATTATGGCGGGGGATACTCCCTCGGATATTGAGTTTGGTAAAAATGCAGGTATGAAAAAGGTTTTTATTTCTCAAGAACAACACGTACCGCCATACAGTGATTGGCATGTTAAATCTTTAATCGATTTTGCTAATAATATTTCAAAAATGTAATTATTACAAGCTCAATTAAAAATTACTTCCGTTGCGCCGTAGCCGTAGCGCGGATGATATTCATTTTTGAAAGTTTTTACCTCCGGCATTTGCAAGAGGCGAGTGGCAATCGAATTACGCAACCGTCCCGCGCCTACGCCGTGAATCAAGAACACCCGCTCTACCCCCATTTGCACTGCTTTTTCAATATATTTCTCAAAATGAAAAAGTTGAATATTAAGAATATCTGCACTATTAAGTTTTTGGGGATTATCAATCAATTTTTCGATATGAAGGTCAATTTCTGGCTGAAATGCTGCTAATTCCACTACTTCATGCGTATCCAAAATATTGTCGTCCAGCCAAGTTGTAGTGGGTTTAGCGTTGCGTTTGGTGTAGGTTTCTAAATCTTCGTCTTTGTTTTCTTTTACTGCTTCGCTTTGCAAATTTTCAAATAATTTAAATAAATGAACTTGGCGATTGAGTAGAGGAGCGGTTTTTACTTTGGTAAAAAAGTTTTTAGGCTTGATTTTCAGGTTTTTATGCAGAGCTTCGCCAATGCCTTCGGTTGTAATAATTTTACATTCAATATCAAAAACAGGTGTGTCATTTAGTTGGTCGTAAGGCAATTCACCTGCTTTTATGACTGAAATCGCCGAAAGCTTGCCATTATCAGACTTTATGATACCGTTTTCAACAGAAAATTCATAATCATATAGCACATCATAACGCGTGTCATTTATGAGATGCACATGATATTTTTCTGTAGTGCCATCATGTCGAAACATCGGTTCGAAGGCCAACTGGATGCCCTGGCTTTTCAGAATTGCATACTGGATTTCCGCTTTTGGCTGTGGCCGCACCTCCGGCACTTTTTCTTGTTTTCCTTGTACCACCTTGGCTTTTACTTTGGGCAATTCATCTTCAAGCCGAACAACATCTTCTGAGAAAACAGGGATTTCCATATCCTCGCCCACCACGCGCACCTGAATCATGCCGCCGTCCAGCCAGTGGGTGACTACTGCCACATCGCCTGTGTGCAATAACTTTACTTTTGTGCCAATTGCAAAAACCATATTAAAATGCAAAGTTTGAAGTACAAAATACGAATTGTTTTATGGAAACAAGTACCTTTGAAACTCGTTCAAAGTTAGATAAAAAATTGATGAATTGGCGTTGGAAAATCGCACAGTCCGCTGAAATTCGCTGGTGGCAACATTATTTACATAATAAAGACGAAACGCAATATCTCGCAGCGAAAAAGACGTATTGGCATCGCTTTTTGAATGCGTTACAAATTGATATTCAGGCAAATGAACAAATTCTGGATGCAGGTTGCGGCCCTGCGGGAATTTTTATGATATTTAATGAAAATTTGGTAGATGCCATAGATCCATTGATTGATCAATATGAATATTTACGGCATTTTAATAAAAATGATTATCCCAATGTTCGATTTTATAAAAAATCATTAGAATCCATTGAATACCAAAAAAAATATGATATAATTTTTTGTTTAAACGCGATCAATCATGTTGCTGATTTAGAAAAAAGCTTGGATAACTTAATTAAAATACTCGCGACAAACGGCCGATTAATTATGTCAATTGATGTGCATAAAAATAATTTTTTGAAACGTATTTTTCGTTTGATTCCAGGCGATATATTACATCCGCATCAGCATAGTTTGACAGATTACCTGCAAATGCTGGAACATCGCGGTTGTAAAATTGAAAAAACAATTTGCCTAAAAACAGGACAGATTTTTAATTATGTTGCAATCGTTGTAACAATACAATAATATCACAATATCATGGAAAGGACAAATTATTCATCTGGCGCTCACTGGGAAGATATAGTTGGTTACTCACGGGCAGTGAAAATCGCTAATATTATTGAAGTTTCGGGCACTACCGCAGTAGAAAACGGCGAACTCATCGGCAAAAATGATGTGTATTTACAAACTAAAACTATCCTGCAAAAAATTGAAAAAGTATTACATGAAGCTGGCGCATCTATGAAAAATGTAATACGTACGCGGTTGTATGTCACTGATATTAGCTGTTGGGAAGAAATTGGGCGTGCACACGGTGAATTTTTTAAAGATATAAAACCAGCTTCTGCTATGGTGGAAGTCAGCGCGCTCATTGATCCGGATATGCTGGTGGAAATAGAAGTAACCGCAATCCTGTAAATATATAAATTGTAATTATATTTTAAATCTTTACAAGGGGCGATTGAGTTTTAGGTAAAAAAATAAACCTCCAATAACATAAACCGCTGCATCGCCCCAATCTGCTGTAAATTTTGAGGTTAATTTTGGAAAAACAATTTCGAATAATACGCTTAATATTACAATAGCTATTATAATTCCTTTAAGCGATAGCTGATAATTATTACCTTTATAAAATAAATGACGCCGCTCCGCCAATACCAAAGTCAGCAAAATAGGCATACAAAGCAAAGGATCGAGGTAATGATCCAGCCAAGGCAAATTAATATGTAATATTTTTTGCAATAACTGGTGAATAGCAAAAACAATTGCTATCACGATGAAAGCCGGTTGTCGGAGCGTCGCCATATTCAAAAGACAGCAATAAATGCGATCGTGAGCCCAATCAATAGCACCGGCGATAACAATATCAGAAGCCCAATGAGCATTAGCCTAGCGAAGACCTTTAATACGAGCATAAATGTCGAGTCTTCCTCTTTGGAGCGCGTTAATTCCTGGACGTTTTGATTCATTTTGAAGAGCCAATCCATTGGCTGGCGTGGGTTTTCCGTAGATTCGGGTGATGGTTGTGGTTTCATTCTGATAATTTTTAGAACAAATGTACTAAAATTTATTTTTTAGAACAAGTGTTCTAATGATTTTTTTTACCTTTATCGCATGGACACAAAAGAAAAAATCCTGGAAGTGGCGCTGAGGCAGTTTAACGAGCTTGGCACGGATGCAGTAACGGTGCGCAGTATAGCACAAGAAGTGGGGATTAGTCATGGTAATTTATGCTATCATTTTGCAAATACGGATGCGATTATTCTTGCTTTGTACCAGAAAATTGTTGGCGAGATGGACGAGCAAACATCAATAGCATTGGCGCCTTCGTCCGAATTGGAATTGTTGTTGCGCATTGGCGAGCGGGGATTTCGGATTTTATATCGCTACAAATTTTTAATGCTTGATTTTGTGCGCATTATGCGGCGGATACCACAAATACAAACAGCATATCGAGAATTAATGAAATTCCGGCAGCAGCAATTTTTACAGTTATTTCAAAACATGGTGGCTAAAGGTTGGTTTATTCCTGATCCTGTTCCTCATCATTATGAAAATCTGGCAGAACGAATGCTCGTGAACTCGGATAGCTGGATTCCTCATGCTGAAATTCATTTTGAGGGTACGCCAGAGGAAGCCATTCGGCATTACTACCGTATTTACATTAGCGAACTCTTGCCACTGCTGACAGAAAAAGGGCAAAAGTTATATGAAGAATTATTTTCTCAAGCGTTACATTCTGAAAAAGAAGGATAGTGGTAGTGTTCTGTCAAGGTTTATAAAATTCTTTCCAAATCACGGTTTTTCCGGTTTTAGCGGCATGTTTAGCTGCTTCCAGGATTTTTATTACAATTTCATTATTATCCATCGCCGATACATCATAAGGCTTGATTTTTATTTCACCTCGTATGACTCCAGCCAGATAGGCAAAAGGATCATCCCTACTCATTGGTAATCGATTGGCTTTCAAGGAAATAATGCCTTTTTTTTCATCTTCCATCAGTCGCATATCTGTATCGTTTAAACAATGAACAAAGCCATGCTTGCCATATACTTCCATATCTTTGCGGCTATAGGACCAATTCCAGGAAGCTTGAATAATGACTTGTGCTTTGGGATAAGTAAGGATGATCGTGGCGTCATCTTCGACTTTTGGATACAAATTGGGTTTAATTTGTTGCGTAATACAGGTAACACTTTCAGGTTCAATGCCTTGCATCAGCCAGGTGGCAAGATTTGCACCATAACAACCAAAATCGGTCAATGCACCGCCGCCATTCAGTATAGGGTCGGTCAGCCATTCCAGAAATTCTATATTGCAACCAATCTCAATTGGGCCCTGATGTCCTGTATGGAAAACAATTCTACGGATGTCGCCGATTTTATGTTCTTCATTAATCAATTGAAAAGCCTTGTGATTGCTGCCATACCAGCTTGTCTCATAATTGGTTAATAATAAAATATTATGTTGTTTGGCAAGCGCAATCATTTTACTTACATGCTCTACATTCACGGCTAAAGGTTTTTCTACCATCACATGAATGCCGCGCGGGGCACAGTATTCCACTACTTTTAAATGATTGTAAATTGTATTAAACGCAGTAACCGCTTCCGGTTTGGTTTTTTCCACCATTTCTTCAATCGTACTGAATACGATATTCATATCATAGCCGTGTTGTTTGGCATAACGCTGCGCGAGGTCGCGGTTGGGTTCTACAATTCCTACGATTTCAATATCGCCTCGATTTTCCCGCCCTAATATCCAATGCACGTGCGTATGAACCAAGCCAACAACGCCTATGCGAAGGGGCTTAATAGTTTTAGTGTTTTGGGCTATTAAAAATATATTCATAAAAAGAAATAGTAGAGCAAAAGCAAGGAATGGTCGCATAAATGATTCGTTTATCCTAAAATGTAAGATACTGTTTTTTGATGAAAGCTTTATAGAAAAAGCAACAGAATCAGATTTAAAAATAAAGAAAATACGCTTCCCACGCATCAATTTTTTCTTATCCACGATGCCGCACCATTTTGCTGAATAAATATATGCACCTATTTTTAATTTTTGGACGTAATTTTTTACCTAAGCTTTGAAAGTTGGTGCAATCACTTTGTATGCATGATTCGTTTAAAAGTTCGCATTAAAACGCAGGAAACAGTATAAATCTTGAGAAAAGCATTAAAAATTTGTAAACTCAATTTTGCTTTTAAATTCCAAAATTTACGGCAATCAGAAACTTAATCGATTGAGTATAACAACATATTTTTGATAGAAGACGTTAATATCTTGCATTGTATGTATTTTTTGTGCACCTTTGCAGCGATTTAAATAAATGATAAGTATCACGTCAAGTTTAGCAAACTTATTTTTTTGGACTTTCTCTTTAAGACTTAAAGAATTCTTCGCTACGCTTACCTGATTATCAAGAGCATATTTTTACATCTATTTTTCACTTTTTAATTTTTTCTAATGAACATTTTTGTTGCAAAATTGAATTTCAGCACACAGTCTGAAGATTTACAAGAAGCTTTCGAAGCTTACGGCGCAGTAGACTCTGCAAAAGTTATTAACGACCAGTTTTCTGGCAAATCAAAA
This sequence comes from Saprospiraceae bacterium, assembly GCA_033761835.1. Classification (GTDB taxonomy): domain Bacteria; phylum Bacteroidota; class Bacteroidia; order Chitinophagales; family Saprospiraceae; genus JADJNW01. The sequence continues at coordinate 11,788 of JANRME010000104.1, read as the reverse complement.
GGCTTTGGCTTTGTGGAAATGCCCAATGATGATGAAGCAATGAATGCAATTGAAGCACTTGACAACAGCGACCTGGACGGCAACACAATTGTAGTAAAGAAAGCTGAACCACGCGAAAATCGTGGCGGTGGTGGTGGAGGTTTCAATCGCGGCGGTGGCAACCGTGGCGGTGGTGGCGGAAACTACGGCGGCGGCGGTGGTGGCTATAACCGTAACAGATACTAATCATTTAGTAACGATACAGCTACAAGGCCTCTTTCGATAGAATCGGAAGGGGTCTTTCATTTTAATTGGACATTTACCATTTGCTGTTCTTATTTAATTGACATAAGTTTTTGAAATTCAATTTTTTATGAAATGGGAGATTCTGAATTTTGAATACTCAATGCCATCAAAGCAATTTATGTTCTTTAATAAAATCAAGGATTTTGGCGCTTGTTCCCCTGTTTTCTGTAATGTATTGACGAGCGGTTGACGCGGTTTTCTCATAAAAATTGGATTGCTGTAAAGATTCAAATATCATTTTAAAAGCTTCGGTATTTTCAATCGCAAAAGCACCACCGCGCTTCGTAAGTTGCATCGCCTCTTCAAATTTTTGATATTTTGGCCCAAAAATCACTGGCAACCCAAAAGCAATAGGCTCCAACGTATTGTGAATACCCGCACCGAAACCGCCCCCGATGTAAGCGATGCGCCCGTAGCGATATAGCGCCGAAAGCATTCCGATATTATCAATCAATAAAACTTTTACTTTTTCTGCGATTTCAGTTGTAGCCTGCGAATAGCGGATAATTTCTTTCTCTAATCCTTGTTCAATCTGTTGCAAATGCTGTTCGTTGATCTGATGTGGTGCGATGATGAGCTTCCAATCGGCGGGCAAGTTTTCATTGATAAAAGGCAACAAAATTGCTTCATCAGGCGGCCAGGTGCTCCCTGCAACCAAAATGCAGGCATTTTTTGCAAAGCTATCGACGATTGGGAAAGTCGGCGCTTCAATGGCAATCTGGGCGACACGATCAATGCGGGTATCTCCGGCTACACTGAAATTATGTAGGTTTAAACTTTCCAATAAAGCAGCTGAAGCCTGGTTTTGTAGAAAGATATGCCAAAATCTAGGTAGTAAATCTCGAAACAGCTTCCCATAAGATTTGAAAAAAAGTTGATGCTCCCGAAAGATAGCCGAAATGAGTAAAATCGGAATGCCCTGCCGTTCAAGCGTATAGAGATAGTGAGTCCAAAATTCGTATTTTACAAAAATAGCTAAGGTCGGCTGAAATAATTCGATGAATATTCGAGCATTCGCTTTGGAATCGATGGGCAAATAGCAAATGTAATCGGCGGATGGGTAATTTTTGCGAATCTCATAGCCAGAAGGCGAAAAGAACGTCAGAATAATTTTGACAGCAGGATTTTCTTTTTTTAAAGCCTCTATGACAGGACGGCCCTGCTCGAACTCACCCAATGAAGCACAGTGCACCCAGACAATTGGGGCATTTTTTGAATTTATTTGCTGCCAATCCTGTGCATAACGCGTTTGCCAGCTTTTTCGGCCGGCAACCCACAGCTTCGCTTTTGGATTGAACAGACTTGCAAATTGGATATAAAAATGATAAAGTTTTATTCCAATATTATAGATTAGTTCAAGCATTTTAATAGTAAATTTCAGAAGCTGCTTTGCCGATGTAAAATGGCAGTATCCATGCGGCTTTGATGCCAAGCAACAAATCTATTCGTTGCGTATCGTCTTGCGTTCGGTTATCAAAATTAAAGTCGCGGCGGTTTTGCGTAAAGCCCTGTGTCAATTCCAATCCAATATAAAAATTGGTATGTTTATCTGTGCTAAGTATTTGATAACCAATAAATTGATGGAATGATAACCCGTTGCTCAGGCGGTCGTAGCCTTTTTTGTAATCGCCATACAATTGCGGCACAGCCCGAAAGGGATCATCCTGAATGCGGATTTTATGTTGCAATAATCCAGCACCTAGCGTGACCCGAAGGCCGGAACGAGGATTTTTTTGGGAAAGCGTAAAAAGTTTACCTACCAAACCGCCAATGTAAAAGCCACGTTCGCGCAATTGAATATCCGCGTAGCTTTTATCGTTTCCAATGATTTGACCCTCAGGTGTCCTTAGTGCAGAAATGACATCTTCTTTTACATTTGTACCAAAAAGATAATAAGCATTTAACCCAACAATAATATTACTTTTTTGAGTAATAAAATCGAGCCCTGCTCCAGTATTCATATTGATGCCAAAGCGATCCGCCATGTCGCCGCCTGGCAATTGAACACCCAAACCCACACTAAATAAAAGCCCATTGCCTTTATTCAATTCAGAAACCTGCGCCCATCCTTCAAGGTGCAATAATAATAGCCCGACAGCAACAATTATTCGCATATTATCATTTTTTGCAAAAGTAAGGAGATTGAAGCAATAAAATGATAGCCAAGTGTAGGCAATTAAGTTATATTTGCGACAAAAATTCCACGAAATGAAAAAAATCCTGATTACCGGCGCTGCCGGTTTCCTCGGATCGCATTTATGCGACCGTTTTATTCGTGAAGGATACCACGTCATTGGGATGGACAACCTCCTGACTGGTAACCTCAACAATATTCAACACCTCTTTCCACTCAAGGAGTTCGAGTTCTATTTTCACGACGTGACTAAGTTTGTGCACGTGCCTGGGGACTTGGATTACATCTTGCATTTTGCGTCGCCAGCCAGCCCGATCGATTATCTGAAAATGCCTATCCAAACTTTGAAAGTAGGCGCTTTGGGTACACATAATCTTATGGGGTTAGCCTTGGCTAAGAAAGCGCGCATCCTCGTCGCTTCTACCTCAGAGGTCTATGGCGACCCGATGGTGCACCCGCAATCGGAGGAATACTGGGGCAATGTAAACCCCGTTGGCCCACGTGGCGTGTACGATGAAGCAAAGCGTTTCCTCGAAGCAATCACGATGGCGTATCACAACTTTCATGGGGTAGAAACACGCATTATCCGTATTTTTAATACGTATGGCCCACGGATGCGCGTGGAAGATGGCCGAGCGCTACCAGCGTTTTTCTCACAGGCGATTCGCGGCGAAGGGCTGACCGTTTTTGGCGATGGCTCGCAGACTCGCTCCTTCTGTTATGTGGACGATTTGGTAGAGGGCATTTACAGATTGTTATTAAGCGATTATCATTTACCAGTAAATATTGGTAATCCTGATGAAATTACAGTAAAACAATTGGCAGAAGAGACTTTGGCTTTGGTTCAAAATCCAAAAGCAAAAATTGTCTATAAAGAATTGCCAGTAGATGATCCTAAAATACGCCAGCCAAATATCACAAAAGCACGTGAAATTCTGGGTTGGGAGCCAAAAGTACCACGTTCAGAAGGATTAGTAAAAACCTACGAATATTTTAAAGAAGTGGTAAAAGTAGAAGACTAAAATTTGATGTTTTAGCCACGTAGAAAATTGTATTGTCTTTGAGAGGCATTTTTAATTAATAATCGAGTTAAATGAATTCTGAAAAAAATATATTAATAACCGGTGGCGCAGGTTTTATTGGTACGCACCTGGTAAAATTATTGGTAAAAAAATACCCAAATTATCATATTATTAATCTGGATAAACTGACTTATGCTGGTAATTTAGAAAACCTAAAAGATATTGAAAATCATATAAATTATACTTTTATAAAAGGTGATATATTAAACCAAGATTTGCTTCGTGAATTATTTTCTACTTATCAATTTGATGGTGTTATTCACCTCGCTGCGGAATCGCACGTAGATCGATCTATTACAAATCCATTAAGTTTTTTGGAAACAAATATTATAGGCACAATGTGCCTGCTGAATGCGGCCCGAACTGCATGGACGAATTTTGATAATAAACTTTTTTATCATATCTCTACCGATGAAGTGTACGGTTCGTTGGGCAAGACGGGCTATTTTACTGAAGAAACGCCTTACGATCCGCGTTCGCCGTATTCGGCTTCCAAAGCAAGTTCTGATCATTTGGTGCGTGCTTATTATCACACTTATGGCTTGCCTGTGATCGTATCGAATTGTTCCAATAATTATGGGCCTTATCAATTTCCAGAGAAGTTGATTCCATTAATGATTAATAATATTAAAAACAACAAACCACTTCCGGTGTATGGCGATGGCAATTACACACGCGACTGGCTTTGGGTAGAAGATCACGCATCGGCGATTGATCTCATTTTCCATAAGGGTAGGGTAGGGGAGACTTATAATATTGGTGGCAATAATGAACGTAAAAATATTGAATTGGTGCATACGCTTTGTAATATTATGGACGAATTATTACAACGCCCGGCTGGCACATCTCAGGAATTAATTACATTTGTAAAAGATCGCCCAGGACATGATAAACGTTATGCAATTGATGCCTCAAAATTAAAAAATGAACTCGGCTGGTCGCCGACCATGCAACCCGAAGAAGGCTTGCGCCGCACAGCTGAATGGTATCTTGCCAATGCCGATTGGCTGGAACGCGTCACTTCCGGAGCTTACCAACATTATTATGAAAAACAATATGGAAATTAAGCATATTGCTTATGCAACTTTGTTTATTTGTATGACTCTTTATAAGCAAAATATTCCTGAAAGGAAAAATATAGTAATAATTACTGTCTAAAAATAAAATTGGCAGACCAAATAGCCTGCCAAACAAGAGGATGATGATGAAAATATAAATCTTTATACTTGAAGACTGCCTTTCTTCAAGAAAGTTACTTTTTCCTTGCGTTAAATTCATTCCATAGAAATAATTGATAACCCGGCGGGTTCTGGCCATGACAACTTTCTCGTAACGGGTAGGATCCGTAACACGTATGGATAAAGTTTAGAATAGCAAGGGTTTCCTTCATAAGTCGGTGTTTTGCGGTGATTTCTTTTTTAGAACGACAAATTGTCATTTCCATTGTATTCCATCTAAATTTTAAAATTTTAACGGCAAAGCGAATCGTTTTTTGAAATTCTCTTATTTTCAGCCTTTCAAGGAAGATAACGAAACCATGCAACAAGGAAACTACGAAAATATTCAAGCCGTTTTTCAGGAAAAATTTGGACGACAGGCAAGACTGATGATTCGAGCCTGCGGGCGCATCAATTTGATCGGGGAGCACACCGATTATAACGACGGTTATGTGCTACCGGCTGCGATTGACAAGCATTTGTATTTCGCGATTGCTGAAAATGGAACTTCTACTTGCCATTTTTGGGCGGAGGATATAAAAGAATCAGGTGAAGCAGATTTAAAGAATTTAAGCAAGGGTAAACAGCTTTGGCTGAATTACTTATGCGGCATTTTGCAGCAATTCCAATTGGATGGGAAAGATGTTTGCGGCGTCGATGTCGCTTTTGGTGGCGACTTGCCCATCGGGGCGGGCGTGAGTTCTTCGGCAGCATTGGAATGTGGCTTTGGCTGGGCATTGAATCAATTATTTGATGCGGGTTATTCTAAACCAGACATTGCGCGGGTGGCGCGTCATTCTTCTAATCAATTTATGGGGATTCCTTCGGGCATCATGGATCAATTCGCCAGCATCATGGGCAAAGCGAACCACTTTATTTTGTTGGATTGCCGCTCCTTGGAGCATCTTTATATCCCTGCTGATTTGGGTGATTATCAAATCGTTTTATTGAACTCAAATGTGCATCACGAATTAGCCTCTTCGGCTTATAGCGATAGGGTGGCGGAGTGTCGAGCCGGGGTAGCGATTTTACAAAAATATTATACAGGTATTAAAAGTTTGCGCGACGTTGACTTAACTATGCTGGAATCGCATCAGGATGAAGTTAATCCAATTGTTTTTCGCCGATGTAAATATGTAATAAATGAACATAATCGAACATTAAAAGCTTGTGAGTATTTACAAAATGGTCAAATTGAGGCACTTGGGCAATTATTATTCGCAACACATGAAGGTTTGCGTGATGATTATGAAGTCAGTTGTGTCGAAATTGATTTTCTGGTGGATATTGCAAAAGATTTCAAAGGCGTAGCGGGCGCGCGCGTCATGGGTGGTGGCTTTGGTGGCTGCACGATTAATCTGGTGAAACAGGATTTGGTAAGCGATTTTGTAGAAAAAGCAAAAAGTGCTTATTATAAAAAATTTAAAATCGAATTAGAACACTTGAAAGTCAATATCTCCGATGGAACCGATGTTTTGTAACACCATCACATCAAAAACTTCAGTAAATAAGCCAATCCGATCCCCCAATAATTGCCTATTGCGTAGCCCAGTAGCCCCATCGCCATACCCGAAAAAACAAGCTCTCGATTGCCAATAGCCGTAGCGATTTGACCAATAAAAGCAGGCCCGTAAATTCCAGCAGTAGAAGTAATCATCATGGTATCGCGGTCAATTTTAAATATTCGAGCAAATAGAGTATGTAATATTACGGTTCCAATCAATACACATCCCAGGAAAGCAACGATGTATTGCCCTTCGCTTATGATGTCACGGAAGTTAGCGAGCGCGCCGATTGCCACGCAAAAAGCCAATAAAAAATACTCGCCCGTTTCATATGTGCCTTGCCAGTTGCGGATGTTGGGTACAAAAGAAGCGCTTACGCTCAAAGTGGTCAACATCAGTAAAATGAAGATTGTTTGGTTCAAATTTCCAAAAATTAACCAGGTCAAACCCAACGAAAAGCCAATAATACCAAGCGTTAACGTGATTCCTTTAAAGCTGTCATACCAGGAAAATTGATTTGCGAAAAATTCTTTTGTCATTGATTCGTGGGTACTACCCGAATGAAAATCAGATAAAAAAATACCAAAAAAACGATGCGCTACGGAAGTAAGAAAAATTAAATAAATGCCGCCCGTGAAAATATCCGCCGCATTCATAAGTATAATGGTTTCTTCTGGCGTATTTAAAGCAAAGCCAATGGCTTGCATATTCGGCGTACCGCCGGTGTACAAGCCTGCTACCATCCCAGAGAGTTTCCAAACATCTGGGATTTTCCCTTGAAAAAGAAAAGTCATCATGCCAGCCGAAATAAAGCCACTGATTGCGCACAAAGTGAAGGAAATCAGGGTTTTATTGGCATAGCGCATCCATTTTACTAAATTGGTAGAATATAATAAAAGTGGAATTGCAAATAAAATAGCCGCTTCACTGATGGTACGCGCCAGTTCGCGATCAATCGGAAAAGGTTCAAAATTGCCTAAAGCGATGCCTATTGCGTAGCAAATCACGACTGGGCTAAGCCAGTTTTGCAAAACTTTTCTTCGTGCAAGCCATTTGCCGAAAAAAGGAAAAACGAATATGATAATTACTAATATTATATTCCAAATCATATTGTAAATTATCTCTATATTTCCTAATTCTACTACTCTCCCAGCCTCCTCGTCTCCTTGTCTCCCAATCTTATCCTAATTCCATTATCATAATCAATAAATAACTTTTGATTCTCAATTGACGGATGTTCTAACAGCCAATTGGCCAAAGGATTGGTCACGTTTTGCTCGATGGCTCTTTGCAAAGGCCGCGCACCGTAGCGTTCGTCAAAGCCCGTTTCTGCTAATTTTTGCACCATTTTTTCGGTAAAATGAAGGCTCAAGTTGCGCTTGATAAAACCTTCGCGTTTTTTTAATTCATCTAATTCCTTATGTGTAATCAGCAGAATATCATCTTTTTCAAGCGGTTTGAATAAAACGACGCCGTCAATTCTATTAAAAAACTCGGGCCGGAAATGCTGTTGAATCGCTGAAAAATAAGCGGTATCCTCGCCTGATGTATTGCGGAACCCCAAGGATTGGCGATTGGAAGCGCCTAAGTTCGAAGTCATAATGATAATCGTATTGCGAAAATTTGTCACACGTCCGTAAGCATCCACCAGAATACCTTCATCCAAAACCGTCAGCAAAGCATCAAAAACAGAAGGATCGGCTTTTTCCACTTCATCTAGCAAAAGTACTGCAAAAGGGCGCTCGCGGATGTCTTTTACCAATTGCCCGACTTCACGACCTTGCCCGATAAAGCGACTCAACTGGCCCGGATGCTGGAATTCGCTCATATCAATGCGGATAAGCGGCGATTGCTTTTGGCCTTTCCCGAAAAAATAATCTGCCAAAGCCTTTGCGCAAGCAGTTTTACCCACGCCGGTCGGGCCTGCAAAAATAAGCGTAGTGATCGGTTTGTAAGGATTATTAAGGCCCGCTTTGAACACTTTAACAATATCGCCCATGCGTTTGACCGCTTCCGGTTGCCCAATAATCCGCGATTCAAAAAAGTGCCGAAGTTCCGCCTGATCGAGTATCAAGTCGTCGCGAAGGAACAATTCAGGCAGCCCGGTTTGCTCGATGAAGCTTTCGATCGCCGCCTTTTTTTCGATTCTATTTTTTTCTTGAATTTGAACTTCATTGATGCAGCGCCCTAAAAATTTAATGCCCTTGCCAGGAAAACTTTCGTAAGGATAATAGCGCAATAACAAGCGATATGTGAGTTTGAGGGCTTCTTTTTCAATTGTAATTTTGAGATTTTGCTTAGCATATTCTGCTAGACGATCCAAGATGATTTGAATACTTTTTTCCGGCAGTTCATCAACGTAAACGATTTGAAAGCAAGCGACAAAAGTAGGCAATAAGCGACGCATACTCTCCAATTCTGGCGGCGTAGCTTCGCCAATCAATTGCAATTTGCCTTGCTGCATGAAAGCAATCAGAAACGCCGCTACACTGTCTTCAGGTCCTTGTCCACCGCTTTGCAATAATTGAATCAAATTTTCCACCCAAAGGATACCATTGACGACCGCCAATTCCTCAACCAGATTTTCACAGGTTTGTTCCCATTCGCCAAGGTACTTCGCACTAGCGGTGATGCGCTGTGGCACAATGCGCCAAAAGGAATATTCGAGCCTTTGTTCTTTGGAATTCGTAGCAATTTTACGAATCGCCTGTTTTAGAATAGCGCTCTTCCCGACGCCAGGATTACCAACAACAAGCACATTGGAACGGGTAGAAATAATTTTATCGATCACTTCACTTACTTTGCCTTCGAGTTCCCAAGCCGCATCGGGTAAAGGGCTCAACCTGCGCCGAATCCCTTTGCTAAAAGGATAGCGCTCGGTGAGGCTATCGAGTGTTTTGAGCTCGCGTCGCGCAAAAAAGCCATTCCATTCGTAGGTTCTATCGGAATTAATTTTTAGTTCAACAATATCTAACTGAGGATTAGGCAATTGCAATAAACGATAAATTTCGTCTGGTTGCATTTGATTAAAAATACTGGTAGCAAAATGCCGAATAAGCGTGTCCAATTGCTCAGGATTATAGTAATAAAACCGCCGGTTGACCATAGGTAAAAAACATTCATAGTCATTGTAATTGGTTTCGCCATAGATAGCGATCACGGGCATTTCGATAACATGAGAGAGCGGGTAAGAGCCCCACTGATCGCTGAAAGATGGTTTCACAGATAATTTTATTACCTTGAGCCTGGGTTCGATAATATTAGCAGGGATATAATTGTTATATTTTTTGTAATGCTTTTGCAAATGCCGAGTAAGAATCGTTTTCACAGAGCGAATGTCGCGTTCAATAACTTCGTATTCTGTGCCTACGAGCAGTCCCAGCACCATGTCTGTCTGGATTTCGAAATACAATAAAGGATAGCTGATCTTATCCATTCAAATGAAATTCGTTAAGATTTGCACAAAGTATTGCTGTAAATGTAAAAAAAGTTAATTTAGACCATATTCTATTGAACGACTTTTATTAATGTCCTTTTTTTCATCTACTATGAAACTAATTACAACCTTTTTTTTGATAGTGGTAGGAACGATGTATGTGTTGGCACAACCAGCCGATCAAATCCTAAAAACCGCCAATAAAACTTATATTGAACGCTTCGACTTGGAAAAGCTGAGCGAGCGCCAACTTTTTATTCCAATGCCTTATGCTGGGCATCAATTTCTGCGATTTCCCGGATCACATATTTTTTATGGATTAACGATAGAACGAGTGGATTTGGTTTATACGGCGTTTCCCCAAAACAATGAAAAGCGTCAGTATCGGTTGAATTTTAACCGCATCAAAGAATTAAGCTTGAAATACCCTGATATTAGTGAAATACCGATTGGCAATTGGGGTATTATTGTCCAAAATGCTTGTACTAATGAGACCAAGGCGCGAGCGCTGCCGCATGGTTTTTTGCTCACCTTTACCGAGCCGCACGATATAGCGGATTTTACAAAAGAAGAAAAATTAGTGGAAATGATTGATGGCGATTCCACCGTTATTAGCACCTTGGAGCGCAATAAGGACTGGAAAAAGATGTTAGTGGTGACCGATTTGACTGGGAGTATGTCGCCTTACACCGCGCAATTATTGCTTTGGTTCAAATTGGTTCAAAATACGGGACGGGTAGAACAATTGGTTTTTTTTAATGATGGTAATAATAAATCGGATTCTTTGAAAATTATCGGCAATACTGGTGGGGTATATGGCATCAAGCCCAAGGATTTTAATGAAATTGCAGCATTGGCCAATCAGGTGGTCGAAAGTGGTAGTGGTGGCGATGAGCCAGAAAATAATGTAGAGGCTTTATTATATGGCTTAGAACTATGTCCTCAATGTAATGAAATTATCATGATTGCTGATAATTGGGCGACTCCACGTGATATAGAATTATTACAAAAAGTAAATAAACCTGTTCGTATTATTCTTTGTGGCACGGACGAAGGTATTAATGTTGATTACCTCAACTTGGCGCGGCAGACCAGTGGTTCTGTACATACTATCGAAGAAGATATTTATAACTTATTGGAAATGAGCGAAGGACAAGAGGTGAAAATTGGCAAGGAGATTTTTATTATTAAAAATGGAAAATTTGAATTATTGAAAAGGATTTAGAATAACAATTATTCCACAAAAAGCACCAGCCCTTTTAAATACGCCCCTTCCGGATGAAATAAACGCACTGGATGATCGGCAGGTTGATTCAAATGATGCATCACACGCACCTGGCGACCCGCTTCGATGGCAGCAGCGACAATCGTGTCATAAAATAGCTGACGATCAACGACTTGCGAGCAAGAAAAAGTAAATAAAATTCCTCCCGACTTAACTTTTTTCAAAGCTAAAGCATTCAAGCGCTTGTAGCCTTGCACGGCATTGTGGCGTTTAGCAATGTTTTTAGCAAAAGCCGGTGGGTCAACAATCATTACATCATATTTCTTTTCAGCTTGTTGTAGAAATTTTATTACATCTTCTTTATAAGAATGATGCCTTTCTGAATTTCCATTTAGTGCTACATTTTTATTCGTTAGTTCAATTGCTTTTTGCGAAACATCCACTGATTCAACATGACTCGCGCCTGCATTTAAAGCATAAACCGAAAAACCACCTGTGTAACAGAAAGTATTGAGTACGATTTTATTATTAATATAATGCGTAAGTAATTGGCGGTTATCGCGTTGATCAAGGAAAAAACCGGTTTTCTGCCCACTTTCCCAATCAATGAAAAAAGAATTTCCGTTTTCTGAAACAACAGGTTGAAGAGTTGAAAGATTGATGTGTTGATCTTTGGAATACAGGTAGTTATTTATTGCATTTTTTGCATATTGTTCTGGTAGCGTATCTTGGCTTTTATCATAAATGGCTTCTAAATGATTATCATAAATTTCTAATAAGGCCTTACTAATTTTTTCTCGTTCAAAGTGCATCCCGATCGAATGACATTGCAGCACCGCTGTTTTGTCGTAAATATCAACGATTAAGCCCGGCAAGCCATCGCCTTCGGCATGCACCAGGCGGT
>JANRME010000103.1:0-16575 GCA_033761835.1 Saprospiraceae bacterium | reverse complement strand
TTTGGGCCGCGATGAAAGCGTGGTCGTAACGCGCAAAAAAGAAGCACAAAATGCTAATAATCAATTTATTGGAAATAAAAAGACCGAAACACGCGGCTGGGATATTGAATTGCGCAACAAGAAAAAGCAAGCGATTAATATTATTGTGGAAGACCAATATCCGATTGCGACGAACGATGAAATCGAAGTGAGTTTGGAATCCGCTAATGGCGCAGAAGTGGATAAAGATTCTGGCATTTTGAAATGGAAATTAAAGATTGAGCCGAATCAATCAGAAAAGCTTAATTTTCAGTATGCTGTAAAATTGCCAAAAAAGAAAAAAGTGATTCTGGAATAAAACGATGATCAAATCTGCCACATCTTTATAGATGCGGCAGATTTTTTAATATAAAGCCATATCAAATCGCCAACGGTACGCTTGCGTGAGCGGATGCTCGTGTCCCCAGGTGCGGAAGAACGCAATAGCAGCGCGGCGCGGCAAATCATTTCTAAAATTTTTATCAATTGTAGTAGCCTCTATAATAAGCTGAATCGCGGCTTCCAAGTCATCATTATGAATCGCTTCTTGGGCAGCTGCAAGTTTTTTGGCAGCAGGCGAGCCATCATTTTCAAAGGACATCAATTGCGCTAAGGTTCGTACATCTTCGGCTTCGTCGTATAATTTATCGCCAAGGTGAATATTTTCAAGCAAAGCAGCGGCTTTTCCGGGTTGCTCAAAAGCAAGATATTTTGCTAACAAAAGCTTGGCTTCAGGAATATCAGGATTTTCAGCTACAAATTGCTCGAGTTTTTCCAAAGCGCTTGCGTCTTTATCAAGATCATCCAGCAGTTCTGCCAGATCGTCTTTGCGCTCATCCGGCAGGTTTTCATCCAACCATTTTATAATAGCCGGACGCGGATAAGCGCCTGCAAACTCAGCAATGACAGCACCTTTGTAAAACATTTTTACATTAGGAATACTTCTTATATTATATTGCTCCGCTACTTCATAATTCGTTTCGGTATCTACTTTTACTAAAGTCCATAGATTCGTTTGTTCTTTTGCCAACTGTTCAATGACTGGTCCCAGCACTCGACACGGGCCGCACCACGCCGCCCAGAAATCTACGACCACTGGTTTTTCATAACTTTTATCTAATACTTCGGCTTTAAAGTCAATGGTTTCCATGGTTTTATCAATTTGTTTGCTTTAAAATTCGCTGTTCATAGGGGGAAAATCTATTTAAATACATCTTTTATATGAACAAAGTTCGGAAAGAATTTTTCACGAGTCAGTGATAAAAGTCCTTTTCAGAAAAACAAAAAAGAATTATATTGTAATTATTTATAACAAATTAAACTCATTATGAAAAAGTATTTGCCGATAGCGTTCATATTCTTGACTTTCCAGCTTTCTGCGCAGCAAGAAACCCTCTTTAATGAATTCGATATTAAAGGCGCTTTTGGTGGCCCGATCCTTGAGATTGGTTCGCTGCATGGCGAAATCGGCGCGGATGTAGGCGGCGGCGGCGCTTTGCTTATCAATAACTTTTTTTTTGGCGGCTATGGCATGGGGACTGACTACCCCGAACTGGAAATTGACAACCGCGATTACAATCTCCGCTTTAAGCATGGCGGCTTTTGGCTGGGCTATTCTAACCGGGAATACAAATTGGTTCACCTTTATTCCAGCGTGAAAATCGGCTGGGGCAAAGCGCAATTGCGGCGCGATGGGGAAACCGATTTTACTGACCAGCATTTTACGATGACCCCGGAATTGGGTTTCGAAGTGAATTTGACTGATTGGTTCAAGCTTGGATTCACCGGTGGGTATCGCTGGGTGAATGGTGTCAACTTGTTGCCAGAATTGGACAATAGCGATTTTAGCAGCCCTGTGGGTATTATCACATTTCGATTTGGCGGATTTGATGGGGACAATTGGGATTGGGATGATTAAAGAAAGCTGATAGGTTGAAATGTTGATAGGTTGAAATGTTGATAGGTTGAATAGTAAAATGGCAATAAAGAGTGCGTAAAATTTTATATAATTATTACGCACTCCTTGTTTTTATATAATAAAAGATTAGAGGTTTGAAATCGTATTAGTAATATTGGCGAAATCTCATGATGCAATAATATTTCCTCTTTTTGTGATATAATATTTAACTCTTCTTGCAATAAATCATCCAAATTTTTATACCAATCCAAATGCGGCTCGTAGGCATGGCAGCCGCCACGCCAGGGTATGCAAGCCGTACGCTCGTGCTGATGTCCGCATTTCGGGCATTGTGCCATCGTATCGAAAGTATTCCAAATATGTCCGCAACCACTGCAAGCCCAATATTCACCACCATCTGGCCGCCATTGGCATTGGGGGCATTCGATAATGATTTCAGCCATTTTGATACAATTTTACTTGATCGCCTATTTTGATAATGCCGCCTTGAACCACTTTTGCAGTAATGCCGCCGTGACCGCGCATTGCATTGTAACCGCCAGAGCCAAGATTCGCTTCCATTTTTGAGCAAGGATGGCAGAATCCGGTCATTTTTAGTATAACTTCACCGATTTGGAAAGTACGATCGGCAAAAGCCAGTAAATTGATGCGGGATACAAGAATATTTCGTCGGGTTAAAGCTGGATTTATTTCATTGACTTGTAATAACTTAGCTACTGTTTCTAAATGCTCTGCCTGGATTAAGGTTACTTGCCGGCTGCCACCTACTTTGTTGTAATGATCTCCGATTAAACCTTCTTCCTGTGAGACTTCTACAAATGATATTTCTTGTACAGGTACTTCCCGTGAAGGTCGAATACCGATCCATTCTACGAAACCAATTTGAGGTATATTATCAATAATTTCTTGTAATGGCATAGGGATTTATTTAGTATTTTAAACCAAATTTATACAAAAAGATTCCAATTGTCGCGGAATATCCAAAACCAAGCTGAACATTTAATTTTATTTCGCATTGTTACTTTTGTATATTTACGCGTTATGCCAATATTCTGACCTCAGAATTTCTGTATGCTCCTATAAACACGTTTTCCCCAGTCTAAGCAAAAGTATGCGCTACAAAGACCTATCTATGCTCCGTGCGAGCACAGTTAACACGCTTATTTTCTAAAACCAAATAACTGATTTTATGAAACTATTTCTATTCTACCCAAACTCCTTGAGCTCTTTTCGGGCAACACTTGCGACACTATTATGCACGTTCTTGTTGAATGCGCCACTGCAATTGTGGGGACAATGCCCTGCTGATGCCGGCGGTTTTTCTACCCAGGAGATTTGTTTTCAAAGTACAAAAATTACGCTGAAAGCAGTTCCTAAAGGCGACGCGGTCGTACCTGATTCTTTCCAAAGAGTTTACCTACTCAGCACCGGTAGCGATTTGGTGATACAAGAAGTAGATACGATACCAGAATTTGATATTGATCTTAATCCGACGGGAGTTTACACAATTCACACCTTAATCTTCAATCCGTCAACGTTGAACTTAGACAGTATAAACCTGGGCGTCACCACTGGTGTACAGGTCAACGCTTTGCTTGTACAGGGCGGCGGTACGATTTGCGCTTCCTTAGACGTAAATGGTGTGAAATTTCGCTTTGGCGGTTGCGAAGATCAAGGTGCTCCTTGTAATGCCAATGCTGGAACTTTGACATCAGTGGATACTGTATGTGTAGACTCAATAGCAAGGCTTACCGCCACGATTGCGACACAGCCGGTCATACCCGATAGTTTCCAAGTAATTTATGTGTTGACCTCTGGTCAAGAATTGGTCATTCAAAAAGTAGATACTATCCCGAGCTTTACCGTGAATGCGCCAGGATTATACACTATTCATACCCTGGTGTACGATAGTGCTACTTTGGATTTGAGTACGATACAATTGGGCGTCACTACTGGGCTTGATGTGAATGCACTATTGGTGCAAGGTGGTGGCGAAATTTGCGGTGCTTTAGATGTGATGGGCGCGATCTTTAATGTACTGGATTGCGATTGTCCGGTTTCTGGGGGTACATTAATGGCGGAAATGGAAGCTTGTCTCGAAGATTCAACAGTAACGCTGACTGCGGTTCACGGTTTGGATCCGGTCGTACCCGATAGCTTCCAAGTAGCATACATACTGACTTCCGGCGATAGTTTGGTGATCGCACAAGTGAATAGCTCCCCGACTTTCGTGGTGGATACAATCGGCTTGTTCACGATTCACACTTTGGTATATGATTCCACAACACTAAGCCTTGATTCTATTCAATTTGGAGTAACCACCGGTGCGGATATCAATGCACTATTGACGCAAGGCGGCGGCGAAATTTGTGGCGCTTTGGATATAATAGGTGCAGCAATTAATGTAATAACAAATTGTACAGCGGCCTGTACCGCAGATGCCGGTACATTGATGGGGCCAAGCCAGTCTAATTGTATAACGGAGGGCCAGGAACTCATTATAACCGCTACGCACGACACAGAACCAGTAGTACCGACGGGTTATAAAGTAGGATATTTGTTGACTTCCGGTGATAGCCTCGTCATTGTACAAATTGAAAGTGAACCTTCTTTCACCATTGACACTACCGGCATATTCACGATTCATACCTTGGTGTATGATTCCACGACCCTGAATTTAGATAGCATTGCACTGGGAGTGACTAATGCTTTTGATATTGATTCCCTTCTGATTCAAGGCGGCGGCACGATTTGTGGCGATTTAGATGCAGAAGGTGCTCGTTATAACGTGAACGATTGCAACTGCGAGATTGAATTAGGAAGATTGATGTACAATGGGTTGAATTCTGTGGCTTGTACGGATGACAATAACCGCCGAGTTGTTTTCTTATTTGCGCGTATTGCCAAGCAACCCAATGCACCGAACGGCTTTAAAGTTGCTTATGTACTCACTTCCGGCGATAGCCTGGTAATCGAACAAATTGGCCCGAATCCTTACTTCAACGTAGAGGGCGTTGGTGTGTATAGAATTCATATTTTGGTGTACGACCCAATGACTTTGGATTTAAGCACAATTCAGTTAGGCGTGACCACTGCTCACGAGGTGAATGGATTGCTAACCCAAGGTGGCGGCGAAATCTGCGGGGCTTTGGAAATCAATGGATTGCGGTTCATGGTAAAAGAGTGCACGGATGAAGGCGTTCATACTTATCCGAACCCAGCTACGCGTTGTGTCAATTTGCGTTTGCCTCACACCGATGGCATAAATCGCATCAGTGTTCAATTAGTAGATATGGCTGGCAATATTGTGAAAGAATGGAGGTTTGATGGTGGCGCCGAAATTTTTGCTTCACTTGAAATCAATGACATTATACCTGGTATTTATTTCTTGAAAGTTAGTTATGACGGGCGTCTAATAGAGCAAAGACGGATCGTAAAAGCCGGATAAAGGCAATCTACATACACACGCTTTGGCGGCTATGTTCTCAGAATGTAGCCGCATTTTTTTTAGCCGGTTTAAACTTTTTTTAAAACGCCCAGTCTGATAGTTTGTAAACAATTTCAGACATTTACGAAAAAACTTAACGCCATGAGAATCAACTTAAAGTTTCAATTTTTAACACTACTCTTTTGTTTCGCCTCTTTAGCGACCTTCGCAAACGTCATTCCACCACAAGAAATACCAGCAGACAAGTGGGAAAAGCTGGGACAAAGAAAAGTCAACTACAAAGTAGATCGAGATGAAATTTTGGTGACGGGCTACGAAGGTTCGTTCACGGCGCTTCGCATTCATGTTGAAAAAGGTGGTATCAATTTACATCGAATTGCTGTCCATTTTCGCAATGGGGATGTACAGGACATTAACGTAGAAGTTTCGATGCCTGCTGGCACGATTTCGCGCGTATTGAACCTCGAAGGCAAGCGACGCATCATTCACAAAGTTGTATTCTGGTATGATACCAAAAACTTCTCAGAAGATAAAGCAGTGGTAGAGTTGTGGGGAAGGCACTGATATAGGAGTGAGCCTTGGTCTACAAAAATCTTTTAAAACAAATTAAAATTGGTTATCAGTTATTAAGTCGAATCAGTTAAATTTCTATTTTTGCAAAACTTAGCGAATTTTCGCTGATTTTAAACCTTTGCTATTGGTTAATGGTTTTTATTAATACTTATCTTCCCGTTAACCAATAATAAAAAACTGATAACCAACAAAATGAGAAGAATCAAAAAAGCGGCGGTACTTGGCTCCGGTGTAATGGGAACAGGTATCGCCTGCCATTTTGCTAATATTGGTCTGGAGGTTTTAATGCTCGACATCCTGCCTCCTGATCTCAAAGAGGAAGAACGCAATAATAGAGCTGCTCGCAATCGCATCGCCGACCTTTCGCTACAAGCTGCACTGAAAGCTAAACCTGCGCCTTTGTACGACAAAAAATTCCTTAGCCGTATTAAAACGGGCAATTTTGAAGACGATTTACCCAAAATCAAAGATTACGATTGGATCATAGAAGTCGTAGTCGAACGCCTGGAGGTGAAAAAACAAGTATTTGAAAAAGTAGATCAATACCGAAAAAAAGGAACGCTGGTAACGTCCAATACTTCTGGTATTCCGATCCACTTAATGACCGAAGGCAGAAGTGAGGATTTCAAAAAGCATTTTTGTGGCACACACTTCTTCAATCCGCCGCGTTATTTGCGCTTGTTGGAAATTATTCCGACACCAGATACCGATTCCGAAGTTGTAGATTTCTTCATGCACTACGGCGATGTTTATCTCGGTAAGCAAACGGTATTAGCAAAAGACACCCCTGCTTTCATCGCCAACCGTGTGGGGGTGTATGCAATGGCAAAAATTTATCAGCTCACGACGGAGCTTGGCTTGCGCATTGAAGATGTAGATAAATTGACTGGTCCGGCTATCGGTCGCCCGAAAACAGGAACATTTAGATTGGGGGATTTGGTAGGACATGATACGGCTGCCAATGTCATTCGAGGCATTCGTGCGAATGCGCCAGATGACGAGCAGGCAAATGCTTTTGAGATTCCAAAATACTTTGAATTTTTGTTGAATAACAAGTTTTTAGGTGATAAAACCGGTCAAGGCTTTTACAAAAAAACAAACGAAAGAGATGCCACCGGTCGCCCGGTTATTCTGGCTTTGAATCTGGAGACCTTAGAATACGAGCCTTCGCAAAAACCTGATTTGCCAAGTTTAAAATTGTCGAAGCAGATTGAAGACGTCAAAAAGCGTATTCCAGCCATTTTTGCAGCAGAAGATAAAGGCGGTGAATTGATTCGTCGCTCTTTGTTGGGTTTGTTTGCGTATGTTTCCAATCGCATTCCAGAGATTTCTGACAACCTCTACAGCATTGACGATGCGCTGCGCGCTGGTTTTGCCTGGGAAATGGGTCCCTTTGAATACTGGGATTTGATTGGCGTACAAAAAGGCATGGAACTAGCAGAATCGCAAGGGGAAAAAGTAGCGCATTGGGTAAAGGATTTGTTGGCAGCAGGTCATATTTCCTTCTACAAACGTGCAGGTGGCAAACGCCTCTATTACGATATTATAACGAAAGAATATCTACCCGTTCCAGGAGCCGACGAGTTTATTATTCTTGATAATTATCGGGACAAAGCACCTGTTCACAAAACAACGGAAACCATTTTACATGACATCGGCGATGGCGTATTGTGTCTGGAATTCACCAGTCCGCACAATTCTATTGGAGAAGGCGTATTGCGCGGCATCAACGAAAGTATTCAGTTGGCAGAAGACGGCGATTGGCAAGGCTTGGTGATTGGCAACAATGCGACGAATTTTTCTGTGGGTGCGAATTTGATGATGATTGGAATGTTGGCTTACCAACAAGAGTTCGATGAACTGAATATGGCGGTGAATTTGTTTCAGCAAACCACCATGCGTTGCCGCTATTCTAAAATTCCGGTCGTGGCAGCTACACAAGGCTACGTATTTGGGGGCGGCTGCGAAACGCTGATGCACTGCGATGCAGGCGTGATTGCTGCCGAATCGTACATTGGTTTGGTGGAAGCAGGCATTGGCGTGATTCCGGGTGGCGGCGGTACGAAAGAATTTGCCGTTCGTGCCTCTGATCAATTTTTTGAAGGCGATGTGCAGATTCCAACTTTGATCGAAAAGTTCAAAGCCATTGCCATGGCACAGGTTGCCACTTCTGCACAGGAGGCATTCCATTTTGGCTATCTTTTGCCAGAACGAGATACGGTTATCCTCAATAAAGACCGAAATATCGGGGAAGCCAAACAAAAAGTACTCGAACTGGCAGATAATTATGTAATGCCTACGCAACGGGAAGATGTGCTGGTGCTGGGTCGTGGCGGCTTAGCTGCGCTCTATACCGCTGCCAATGAACTTAAGCGCGGCAACTACGCCAGCGAACACGATATTAAAATCGCTCATAAAATCGCCTGGGTACTTTGCGGCGGCGACTTAACCGGCGCTCAAAAAGTAAGTGAGCAGTATCTCCTAGATGTAGAACGGGAAGCTTTCCTAAGTTTGTGCGGTGAGCAAAAAACGCTGGAGCGGATACAGTATATGTTGCAGAATAATAAGCCGTTGAGGAATTAGTAGAGAGTATAAAGTAGAGGGTAGAGAGATTTTGGTAGAGGGATTTTCCCCTTATTACAGCCCTTGATACTTGTCCGCACCTTTACCAGTAGAGGGGATTTGCATGTACCACAGCTCTTATTACTTGTTCTTTTACATTTTAATTCTAAACTCTAATTAATACACCAAGAGGCGTAATTGCCGTGAGAGTATCCTTCTTCCTTTGTCCCTATACTCTCTACAGAAATACCCTCTACTAAACACAAATTTATGCACAACTTCAGAAATCTTGACATTTGGAAAGATTCAATGGAACTGACGACTAAAATTTACAAATTGACAACTGTTTTTCCATCGGACGAGCGTTTTAACTTGACAAGTCAGATTAGACGCTGTGCAGTTTCTATTCCTTCCAATATTGCAGAAGGTGCCGGTCGGAATACAAACGCCGACTTTAATCAATTCCTTGGGATTGCAACTGCCTCAAGTTACGAATTAGAGACGCAATTACTAATTGCTCAACGACTTGGATTTATTGAAATAGTACCGTTAGAAGAAGTTATAACGGAATTACATTCGATACAAAAAAGGATTTATAATTTTAAACAATCAATAATGAGGAAGCAGTAGAGGGTAGATGGAAAAAGGAAGAGAGACACCCCAAGGAAATCCCTCTTCCAAAATCCCTCTTCCCTCTACCCAACTCTCTCTACCAAAATTATGGAAGCATACATCGTAAAAGCATATCGTTCTGCCGTGGGGCGCTCCAAGCGCGGCGGATTTCGCAACTATCGCTCTGATGACCTGGCGGTGGATGTCGTAAAATATTTAATGGAACAAACGCCGGAGCTTGACCCGAAACTCGTAGATGATGTCATCGTTGGCTGTGCCAATCCTGAGGGTGAGCAAGGCTTTCAAATCGGGCGACAGATTTCACTGCGGTCGCTAGGTAAAGAAGTACCGGGCGTGACCGTGAATCGCTACTGCGCTTCTGGTTTGGAGACGATTGCACAGGCAGTGGCTAAAATCCGCGCCGGAATGGGACACATCTTTATTGCCGGTGGCACCGAAAGCATGAGCATGATTCCGATGACGGGCTACAAACTCGCACCGAGTTATAAAGTCGCCAGCGAAACGCCGGACTACATGGTGAGTATGGGCATTACCGCCGAGGCAGTTACTAAAAAGTATGGCATCTCCCGCGAGCAAGCCGATGAATTCTCGGTGCGCTCCCACAAGCTAGCTGGGGAAGCCATTGACAGCGGCAAATTCAAAGACGAAATCGTGCCCGTGCGAGTACCGGAAGTATTTGTCAAAGACAATAAGCGCGTGGAAGTGATCAATGTAGTGGACACCGACGAGGGCGTGCGGCGCGACACGAGCATGGAAGCCTTAGCAAAATTACCTGCTGCTTTCGCAAATGGCGGCACGGTTACTGCCGGCAACTCTTCTCAAACCTCTGACGGCGCTGCTTTTGTACTCGTCATGAGTGAAGAAATGGTGAAGCAATTGAGTTTGACGCCAATTGCCCGACTGGTTTCCTGCTCGGTGGGTGGGGTGGATCCCCTGTATATGGGCATTGGTCCTTGCGCGGCTATTCCAAAAGCGCTCACCCAAGCAAAGATGAAACTGGACGACATCCAACTCATAGAACTCAACGAAGCCTTTGCGGCGCAATCCTTAGCCGTGATTCAGGAAGCGGGTTTGAATCGGGAGATTGTAAACGTAAACGGTGGCGCGATTGCCCTCGGTCACCCCCTGGGCTGTACGGGTGCGAAGCTCTCCACCCAATTATTTAATGAACTACGTCGGCGCGGTCAGAAATATGGCATGGTTACAGCCTGCGTCGGCGGCGGACAGGGCATTGCCGGAATTTATGAATTGTTGAATTAAAGGGAAATGGGGTGATAAGGGAATAGGAGCGCTAACAACACCTCAGATGCTGCTAGCGCTTTGTCATTCTAAAAATCAGAAAATCCTGCGAATCCTGATTCCGTCAATTGCCCACTGTCTGAACTCTGATCCTTTTGATGCCAATGATTTCTCTGATACGCCACACCTCTATCACAGTCATCAAAAAAATTATAACCCCCAAGGGATGCCCAATTGCTATTTGAGGTGTCTCAAATTCAAAATAAGACATCTCAGATCATAAAATTCATTTTATGAATCAAAATAAAAATAATCTAATTCGACTCGGGCAAGCCCACATCTTTGCTCAGCACTTGTTCGAGCATATATACCTTCCCATAGTTTTCAGAAATATACTCTTTGATGTCAACGGTATTCAGAAATTCTTCCTGGGTTTTAGCGTCGCAACTTTTTGCAAGAAAACGCATATCTTTTATAAAAGCGCGCCTATTAATAATCTGACGCACATTCAATATATCCAGGATTTGATTGGTGGATTTGTTTTCTTCTTTAGCAAAAACGGGCATCTCCATCACTTCTTTTAGCGTTTTGTGCTTGGCGATGATTGTATCAAGGATAGCAGGATTGCTGATTTGTACCACAAGCGTTCCTTTTAATGAATTGTCAGCGCTTGTCGCAAAATCATCCGTGCGAAGCACCAGAGCGGAATTGCGTTGAATCTTTACTTTTTTATAAAAAAGCCCTTGATTGGTTTCGTGTAAAAGATAAATCATTTGCCCATCGGCAGTAAAAGCAGGATCGATGGCTAATTTGGTTTTATCGAGGAAGGAATAATACAAGCCAAAAAAGCCCCATTGATTTAGTACGTTCGGATAAAATTCAATAGAAAATGTAGGCGCAGCGGTAGTCACGAGGCGTATCTTGGGAAACAGTTCATTGCTGAGCGTGAGCAGAAATTCGTTGCCGGAAGCGCGACCCATTTTGGCAGAAAGCACATAAAGACCGCCCGGGCCGGAGAGTTTGACATAGCTGTCCACACTTTTGAAACGAATATTCCCTTTGGGAATGACCTTGTCCTTTTTTTTGAGGAGCTTATTCTGATAATAGACGTCCCCTTTCAGCGTGGCGACGTAATAATTTTGAGCGGTTGTGTGATTGATTAGAAAGAATAAACCAGCGATGAATAGTGTCGTTCTCATAAATGTGCGCGTTTAGGATGAAGATGCAGCTATGGGTTTTGTGAAAACAAAACGCCCCAAAATATACGAAACGAACTTGAGATAAATGAGCAATATCAGGATATTGATATGGATATTGAATAGAAAATAGGAGAGAATTGTACCCAGGGCCAGGAAAAAGGTTTCGTCAATGCTATCCACAACGATGCGCCCTACGGCAGATTTTATATTGTTTTTTTGATCAGATTTCCGATTCGCTACTTCATTGAATGCTCTTGCAGACATCCACCAAAATAAGGTATATAAGAGTAGCACCCACTTCCAGGGGATGAGGCTTTCGCCTTGCACCAAAGTCAGGTAGGCATTGTGCACAATGAGCGGCCCTGGCAAGTTGCCAAAAACGGTTTCGTGCTTATCCTGATAATAGTCGCCTATAATAATGATCTTATCTTTTAGCATTCTTTTAATATCTGCTTCTTCCCAGAAAGTCCATTCGTACAGCAGCGTTCCCATTGTGCGCAGCGTATAGCCAAGTGTATCGCCCCTGGTGCCGGTATTGAGGTCATAAGGTCGAATTTTGAAATCAATGATGGGTTTGTGAAGACTCCTATGCCCATCCAGGCGAGGATACAGTCCTTTATGGTTGTATTTTTTTCCTTCTGTGGTTGCCCAAGCCATCAAAGGGAGAGAAGGGAGCGTATCCGCAAGGAAAAGCGGGTACTTCATGAAACTATTATCGGGACTCAAATAATTGGCAACACCAGTTTGCATTTGTAATACACTTGGCACGAGTTGATGCTGTTCATCCAGGCGACGCGCACCCAGCAGAGGAAAGGGAAAACTATCAATAGCGGCCTGCAATATACTGTCTTGGGGGCTGGTGCTTTCAAAGCTAATATCCATGATGACAAGCGGAATATTCTTGCCATATTTTGCAATTGCCTGTAAGAAGTCTGCGAGTTGTACGCGATCGGTAATGACGGCATGGTGGTAGCCGGTGGGCTCTTCGTAGAGGGGATCGGGTATTTCCACGGTTGCCTTGCTGCCAGATACATCTATATATAAGACACTGTTAGGCAGTGGTTTTTTATCAATACCGAGCAAGGATTTTTTTATGATGCTGGTCCACTTAATGAAGAAGGCCTCATCGCCAAATGTGCGTGGCAAGCTCAGCCAAAACAAAGCCAGCAATAGCATACAGCCGGCATTCAGCGTAGCAAATAATCGGCCTTTATATTTTGCGGTCGGCATGAGGGCTTTGGTTGTGCAAGGGTTTATAACGACAACAAATTACATCTTTTTTTGAATAGATATATAGAATAGACCCTAATAACAAAGCGTCCTACGGCTTAAAGCCGTAGGACGCTTTGGAGATTTTATGTGCCGCACCTGCGAGGTGTGGCACATTTTATGGCATATTTTTATCGCAGGATTGTCACGTCGCCGCGAATGATGATTCCTTCGGAGATATTGAGTCGCAGAATGTAGTAGTACGTGCCTTCGGGGAGGTTTTGTCCCATTTCGTTGGTGCCGTCCCATTGGTTATTATAAGGCTTCGCCTGGAAAACGATGTCGCCCCAGCGGTTGAAAATAATCAATTCGTTATCCGGGTATTGTTCTGGATTGAACAGCAATTCATCGAATACCAATTGTTCGTTGACACCGTCGCCGTTCGGCGTGATAGCGTTAGTACGAGGTGGTGCTTCAAAGTTCGGGTCTTCTTCGATTAAGATTTGCACGAAAGCTGAATCGCAGAAGGTCGGACAATTACTGCTGCAAATAGTGTAAGCAAACTCGTCTGTGCCAAACACGCCGGGCTTCACGCTATAAGCAACCCGCCCACCTGTGGTGACAGAGGCCGCGCCAAACATCGGGTTCTGAGAAATGCTGATGCTAAAAGTAGCAACGTTGCTGATCTGGTCATTGCCCGTTACCAGCACCGAGCCAGAAGTTTCACCAGCCTTGAGTGTGAGGGCATCGTCGGCAGCCAGTGGCGCGGATTCTAATTTCACTACAACGGTATCGGCGCTATAATTTGCACAACCAGGCGCGGAGAGCGTCCATACGAAGCGATTGTCGCCAGTTTTAAGACTACTTGCGGTCACAACGGCTTGATTGGTAGCGCTTAACGTAACGCCTGTCGGGCTCGCCCAAACTCCCGTTGTACCGGTGGGGGCATTGGCGGTTAGCGTAGTAGTTGGTTCGCAGACGCCTTGATCTCCACCTGCATTTGCCAATTCAAATTGGACATTGAAGGTAATGGAAACTGTAGCGGTATCGCTGCACCCGTTGCTATTATTGCTGACAACCAATTGGAACGTACCGGCTTTATCTATCGAAATACTTTGTTGATTTGGATTGGCAATCGTAGCCGTTCCGTTCAGAACCGACCATAAGTAAGAGATATTTGCACCCGAAGAAGAACCTGTAGAATTCAACATCGTAGATTCACCGCAGCCAATGCTCGATTGGGCGGCCGTTGCGCTTGCCATCGGGAAATTGGTATCTTCGGCTACTGTTATGGTATCGAGTGCTTGGCAACCATCGCTGGTTCTGGTAATTTTTAATTGATATGTGCCAGCACCTTGGGCAGTCGCCAGTAGCGGATTGGTCGCATTTACTTGTACTGTACCGTTACCGGAAATTTTGGTCCATTGAGTGGTGAAAGCACCGTTGACCGTAGAACTGGAAGCATCCAGCGTTGTACTTGGCTCGCGGCAAGTAAGTGTGTCCGGTGTAGCGATGGCAGCCAACGGACGGTTTTCATCTACTTGAACAGTGATGGTATCACGAGCAGAACAGCCATTGCCATCGCTGGTTAAAATTAATTCGTAGCGACCGCCCTGGCTTACTTCTGCTTTCAAAGGTGTAATGATCGTAGCTGTGCCGCCATCCAAGCCCTTCCATTCAGCAGTTACACCAGTTGAAGAGCCGCTGGCATCCAATGTCACTTTGCTTACAGTACAAGATAATTGTTGCGGTGCAGCAATGCTAATATTTGGAGGTGTTTTATCATCACCAATGAAGATAGTATCTCTGCCGATACAGCCTGTTTGAATATTGGTAACCATCAATTCATAAGTACCGGCAGTGTTGACACTGGTTTGTAAAGCATTATTGGGCGAGGGGGGTGTGCCACCGCCTATGGCATTCCATTGATAAGTGAAATCTGCACCTACAGAAGAACCTACACCATTCAAGGCAATAACATCGGTGATACAAGTAAGCTTGGTACTATCGCCGGCAACTGCTGTTGGCAATGCGGAGTCATCTTCTACCACTGCATCGCCATTGAATACGCAGCCATTGACAGAATTAGTTACTTGTATTTGATATGTACCCGCTTTATTTACTTCTATCGTAGCGGTAGAATCACTTCCAACAATACTACCACCTGTGGTTGTCCATTTGATGATAAAATCAGGCTTTGGATTAGCAATCGTTGCCTGTACTGTTTTTGAAGGAGTGCTACAATTGAGTTTTACAATATCCACTGGTAAAGAAACCTGCGGCGCATCCAAATTAGGAACAACTTTGACCGAGTCTATCCCAAGGCAACCAGTTACTGTGTTGGATACTTCCAAATAGTAAGTACCCGGCGCATTGATTTCGGGTTGGAGCGTAGCGCTTGCTACTTCTTGCCCATTGAGTGTCCATTTATAAGTAAAGTCGGCGCCTTCGGCGGTGCCGGTGGCATTGAGTACCAACATCGTATCTCGACAAGTAATCATCGTATCAGCCCCAGCTTCCACCAACGGCGGATCAATATTGCTGGCAACCCTTACCGTATCGGCAATAGAACAACTGGTCGAAGTATCAACCACCGAGAGTTGGTACAAGCCTGCCGTCGCAATTTTAGGCGTAAGCGTCGTATCCGTTCCGGTTACAAATTCTCCACCTTCGCTAGCCGTCCATTCAAAAGTAAAATTACTGGAATTACCGACGATGGCATTGATAGTCACCGTATCTGTCAAACAAGTAATTGCTTGCGTCATTCCTATGTTGAGCGTAGGGAAATCTTCGTTCGGTATCACTTTTACGGTATCAATAGAGGCACAACCACTTGTCGTATTTGTCACTTTCAACAAATAAGTACCCAACGAATCCACTTGCACGGTGTCGCTATTGGCGATTACCTCCCCATTTAATGTCAACCATTCATAAGCTACTGAAAGCGTGTCGTTTACAGAAGCAGAGCCCAAAACCACCGTACTGGTATCTGCGCAACCGATTGGTTGATCTATACCTGCATTTGCATTCGGGAAGTCTTGTGTTAAATCTTCTACGACAACGGTATCTCTTGCTACACAGCTCGATTGAGAATTAGTAACAGCCAGAATGTAAGTACCAGGTTTTGCAACGGTCGTTTGCAGTAAAGTTTCCTGACCAGCCGGCACTTCTCCACCATTGCGAGCTACCCAAAGGTAGGAGATATTTGCCCCTGTAGAAGAGGTTTGCCCGCCCAGCGTAACCGATTCAGTGCTGCAAAGGAAAGAACCATCAAAACCGGCATCTGCACGTGGGAAATCTTGCGCAATAATTTCGATACTATCTTTTGCTACACAGCCAGTGGTTGTATTGGTGACTTCCAACACATAGACACCCGGCGCTAAAGCTCCTGAAACCAATTTATTCACATCCGGTACCAAACGTCCGTTTTCAGTGGTCCATGCATAAGAATAATTCGCCCCGGTAGAGCCTTGCCCTTCCAAGGGAACAATAGGCGGATTGCACACAAAAGGTTTATCTGCACCGGCATTAGCCGTTGGTAAGTCACTATTTAAAGGCACTTCAAAGGTGTCGCGTAGGATAAGCGAAGGATTGGAATTATCAAAAATCGTTACAGCGACTTGACCCGGCGGTAAGTTCCGAGCTGTCGGGCCAAATTGAGGCGGATTGGTTTCCCAAGTAATCCCTACGGGTTGTTTTCCTCCATTTATTGATAACACAATCGAACCGTCATCTGTGCCAGGGCAACTTACAGCGGTAATCACCGTATCGGTAAC
>JANRME010000102.1:0-4625 GCA_033761835.1 Saprospiraceae bacterium | reverse complement strand
TGAGGGGATTTTTCTCAGCAAAGCGACCCCAGCGTTCTCGATAAGGCGCTAGGCGCTCGTTCCAATCTGTTCCTGTTGCCCGAAGGCGCTCCCGCCACGATTTGATCATATCTGGTTTGGATTGATATAGGATTTCTCAACGCAAAATTGGTAAATAAATTTCAAGAACGCAAGGGGAATGAAGGGACAGGTAGATAGGGGGATAGGGTTATTGGATAAATGGATATTTTATCTCTCTCAAGAACAAACCTTCGGGCGGCGCGCTCCAGCTTTTGTTGAGTAGTACCTGTTGATCCAATGCCGTTTTTACGTCTTCTAAAGCGATTTTTCCTATACCTATATTCAGGCACATCCCCACGATCAATCTTACCATGCCGCGCAGGAATCGATTGGAAGTAATATGATATTCCAGGCGATTTTCATCTATTTGAAGCCATTCCGAACGCGTTAATTCGCACTGCAAGGTTTTGGCGTCGTGATGGGATTTGCAAAAAGGATAAAATTCGCGGTAAGCGAGTAATAATTGGGCGGACGCTTGCATTTTCTCAAAATCGGGCCGCTGGGCATAAGGATAAAAATAGGTCGTTTGGATCTCAAAAGGATTTTTGACAAAAGAGAGTTGATAGACGTAGCTTCGGCTGACAGCATCAAATCGAGCGTGGGCCTCGGGCGCAACTTCAAAAATTCGTACTAAAGCGATGTCCTTGGGTAGAAATTTATTGACTCGACTTAGAAAGGATTTTGGGAAATGCCCATCAAAATCAAAGTGCATAAAATATTGGCTCGCGTGTACGCCCGCGTCGGTGCGACCACATCCAACGACTTCAATCTCCGTCCCAAGAATTGTCGAAAATGCTTGCTCAATAGTCTCTTGAACACTGGCTTGTCGTGGTTGCTTTTGCCAACCAGAATAATTGAATCCATTATATGCCAGTTCAGCGAAGTAACGCATTTTGTTCATTTATCATTTACCATTGACTATTGATCGGTTTTGCTTTTAAGAAATGGTCAATGGTCAATATTTACTGTGCTTCCGGCGCGAGTTTTACTTTCAAACCTTCCAAATCATCGCTGAGTTTGATTTGACAACCTAACCTGGAATTATCTTGTACAAAGAACGCCTGATCGAGCATTTCTTCTTCCTCTACTGACATTCCGGGCAACTCATGCTCACTCAATACATATACATGGCAAGTGGAGCAAAGCGCCATGCCACCGCAAGTACCTTGCACCGGCAATTCATAAGCCTTGCACAATTCCATCAAATTCATATTCATATCGGTCGGCGCTTCAAGCAAATGTTCTTGTTCTTCGCGGTCTATGACGGTAATTTCGATCATTTTCTTTTCGCTTTTAAAATTGCAAATGTAGCGTTCTTACTCAGAATGAAAGGATTTAAAGAAAAGTTTTCAATGAATATTGACGATAAAATTGCGATGCATTTATTTGATCAATCAAGCCTATATCTATCTTTACGAAAAAAACAATGAGCATTATTTACTTCTTCAAAGCCTTACATATTATTGGTTTCGTAGCATGGTTTTCCGGCTTATTTTATTTAGTTCGGATGTTTGTATATCATATCGAAGCCAATGACAAGCCCCAGCCCGAGCAGGATATTTTGAAAAAACAATTCAACCTGATGCAATGGCGCGTTTATAAAATCATTGCCAACCCTGCTATGATGATTACATGGATGGCGGGCTTAGTGATGATTATTACACCTTTTGTAAATAAAAATTATCCAAATTATTTAAGTACTGACGTTGGCACGCCTGGCTGGATGCATTTGAAATTAATGTTGGTCGTATTGCTTACCGTATATCATGTTTGGTGTAAAATCCAGATCAAAAAACTGGAATCGGGTGCAAATAAATTATCCGCTTTTCAATTCCGCTTGGCAAATGAAATTCCGACTTTATTTCTAATATCAATTGCATTTCTGGCAGTTTTCGGCAAAGCTGGAACTTTGAATTATGCCTATTTATTTGGCGGCTTGATCGTTTTTGCTATCTTGCTTTACTTTGGTGCGAGAGCATACAAAAAGCGTAGATTGGGAAATTGAGAAATTGGAAATTATATTTACAAGTAAATGATCATAATATTCTTTTTAATATTTTAAGTATGAAATATTTCATCACCTTACTTTTTTGCATGGGACTTTTTTCTTTTCTATTCGGGCAAGATCTATCTGCTTATGAAAAGCGCGTTTTTAAAAGCGCGGATGGCGGAGAATTGAATTATCGCATTTTATATCCTGAAAAATATAAAGTGAATAAAAAATATCCTTTAATATTATTTTTACACGGCGGCGGAGAGCGCGGGAATGATAATGAAAAGCAACTGACGCATGGCGCTAAACTTTTTCTGGATGCAAAAAATCGAAAAAAATACCCCGCTATCGTGGTCTTCCCGCAGTGCGAGTCAGCGCCGGACTACTGGGCGCACATGGTATTGAATGAAAAAGAAGGCATTCGCTATCGGGAATTCCCCATTGAAGAAAAGCCAAAGCCTTCGCTGGGTCGCGTTATGCAATTATTGGAAAAATTGGTAAAAGAAGAAAAAATTGATCCAGATCGAGTGTACGCAATGGGCTTATCTATGGGCGCAATGGGAACGTATGAATTATTGTCGAGAATGCCGGATCGCTTTGCTGCTGCTATTGCTATATGCGGTGGTAGCAATCCTGCATTAGCAAGTCGTTACGCCAAGAATACCAGTATATGGATTTTTCATGGTTTAAAAGACGATGTCGTGCTACCACAATATTCTCAAGAAATGCATGATGCCATCAAAGCTGCCGGTGGTGATGTAAAATACACGACTTTTCCTGATGCCAACCACAACAGTTGGGATCCTACTTTCGCAGAAAAAGACTTGTTAAAATGGTTATTTTCGCATAAAAAGTAGCTCCGAATGGCATTCGGAACGACTTAAATCAATAGGAAATGCCGGAGTGGTTGTATATAATATTAGTAAACATTGTTATAGGGTACGCTGCTCTATGCGCGATTTTTTATTTCCTGCAAGATTATTTTTTCTTTCGACCCGAAATCCTACCCAAGCAATTTGAATATCGTTACCCATTCCCATTTAGTGAAGTAAATTTTGAGATGGAAGACGGTAGCCAGATCAATGGCATCCACTTCAAAGTACCTAATGCCAAAGGAGTGGTGTATTACCTCAAAGGCAATTCCCGCAGTATCAAAGGCTGGGGGAAGTTTGCACGCGACTTTGTTAGCAAAGGTTACGATTTTTTCATGTTTGACTATCGCGGCTTTGGCAAAAGTTCTGGCCGGCGCACCGAACAAAACTTGTATAATGATGCGCAATCGGTTTACAAATGGCTCAGTACCATTTACCCCGAAGATCAAATTATAATTTACGGGCGCTCAATGGGTAGTGGTATCGCCACGCGGATCGCTTCCTGGAATAAGCCTAAAATGCTCATTTTAGATGCCCCATACTTTAGTTTTTTATATCAAGTGAAGCGCTATGGTTTTTGGCTGCCACTCAAATGGCTGCTGCGTTATCAGCTTCGATCCGATCAATTTATCAAAAAAGTGACCTGCCCGATTTATATTATTCACGGCAACAAAGACCGGCTGATTTCTTACAAGCAAGGTAAAATGCTGGCTGCCTTGGCTCCTGATAGAGCTACGCTTATCACGATTGATGGCGCTTTTCACAACAATCTACCGGAGTTCCCTGCCTACCATGAACAGTTGTATGATATATTACATGATATATATCACGATGAAGCTGTCACCAAAGAACTACAACAGGTAGCTTGAAAAAAATATTTCCAGGGAACTTTCCTTAAAAAGATTTTTGTTGTATTTTTGCCACGCTTTTGAACAAAGGGACTTTCAAAGCATTTGTAAAAGGTGATACAGACCCATGGTGTAACGGTAGCACTACAGATTTTGGTTCTGTCTGTTAAGGTTCGAATCCTTATGGGTCTACAAAAACTACATCAGAATGTTTCACGATACATCAGAAACATTCAATATACATCAAAGTGACTGTGTATCAAGCAACAAAAAGAGGTTGAGAATTAACAATTGTGTTAACTATCAACCTCTTTTCTAATTTAACGTGAGTTATGGCTAAAAATAGTCAATCAGGGCTTATAGATTATAGATCGGTAGAAGAAATAAGAAATCTCCGAGCTTGCTCCTTAGGAGCTTAATTAATTACAGGAACATAAGCAATACCTTGTATAATCGCTACCAATAAAGCCTAACGGCGTAGTACTGCATTTCAATCCTAACTATTTGTATTCCAACTATTTATCATAGTTCTTATTCTTAATTCAAGTTAATTTATTGCGTTTTTTTGTACCCATTCGTATTACTGCAAAAAAATTGCGCGCAATCATTTCGCAATTTAAAAGCATGTACAATCAGCAAGGATGGAAGCCTATAAATTAAAAATGATCAATTGCAATGGGAGCTTCTACCTAGGTCCCCGGTACAGCCGTTTGCCACAGTGGGCTTATACGAAAGGCTGTGCGAGCATTAGACGACGATTGTGCGGAAAAATGAAAGTTTATATCCGATTCCTTATCCCCTTTGATTAATAATCTTTGTCTACCAAAGATAAAGAGGTTTGTATGCGACGGA
>JANRME010000101.1:0-53467 GCA_033761835.1 Saprospiraceae bacterium | reverse complement strand
ATAAGTTTCTTGAATCAACTGCCTAAGAAATAGGGTATCCTTAGTCGAAAAATCAATGGATTTGCTTGCGAATTGTCCTTTGCTATCGGCATCCAGCCATGTAATAAGGCCATAAGTGATTCGCCGAGAAGTACGCTCTGTGCTCTCGTATAGGAGTTTATAAAACACCAATTGCCGCCAATAACTACCGCCATAAGGAGGCGCTTTGTCAGCATCACGCAGGCGCGAAACATCAGCTTTGCCGATTTTATAATCTACGACTGTTGCGCTTAGTTGTTCGTGCAAATCAAGGCGATCAAGCGTGCCTGTGATGGGAACGCCGTCAATCTGAGCATTGCGAATGGTGAACTCCACACGAACATTCTTAGTCCAACTGTCCAAATGCTTTTGATAATAAGCTCCTAGATTTCGCCGCCCCAACTCCAATCGTCGCTCAAATTCGCGTTTGGAAAAATTACCTTGCAGTTTTTGCATTTCTTCATCAAATAATCGCTCCAATACCGCTTCATCGGGGAAGGCTTTGCTCTTGGATAAAAGCATTTTTTCAAATAATCGCCTCAACGCGTTGTGCATCGCTGTGCCATAACTTGCGCTTTCACTTGGCAATACGGGTACTTTCAATATATTTTCAAAGTAAAATCCGAGTGGACATTTCAAATATTGATTTAACGCAGAGATATTCAAGTTAAAGCCTTCCAAAAGTTTGTCTATCAATGTTTTATCTGGCGCGTTAATAGTAGGTGTAGGTAACTCGGAGAGTTGTAGTAATTGAGCGTCAAGGATCAATGCTTCTGACACAACTCGATTTTCAACTTGCATATCCATGCCATTCGCAATTTCATCTACAAAAACCGCGCGCTGCAACTCCTTTCCTGCGTTATCTTGCTTGCTATAAGAAATATGTAATAACTCTTTGGCCCTCGTCATTCCTACATAAAACAAACGCCTTCGTGCTTCCAAAGCATCCTCCTCTCCAGAAAAAGTAAGCGTGTCAGGCAATGGAAACCGATATGAAATATTGCGGCCCGCAGGCTCCCAATTGTCTTTCACACAATCAAGTAAAAAAACACGCTGAAACTCTAAGCCTTTTGCGCTATGCGCCGTGATAAAATTCACGCCGTGTGCCGCCGTTGTTACTTTATTAATGCCAATGTGCAAGCGATTGGCATCCATGCTTTGCAGCATTTCCAATAGATGACTCAATGTAAGGCGGGGATGGCGTTCGGTTTCTTCTTTTACAAAATCGAAAAAAGTTTTAATTACTTGCAAAAGCCAAACTTTGTCAGGATGCTCGGTCACCATTTTAAGCAAACCGCTACGATTGATGATTTTTTCCAACATCCCGGAAAGGCTCGTGCTGCTTAATTCGCTGAGTAAACTGTCAATCAAATCAGATAAATGCTGAATAGTATCGGATTGCTCCAAATTTAATTCGGATAATACGGGGTGCTTTCGTAAAACGTCACGCAACCTTGGGCGTTCCGTGATTTCAAATTTTGCCAAGTAAACACTCAATTTCGTAATGTCCAATTGTGATAAGCCTAAGAAATCTACATACAACAAGCGAAATAACAAGTACTCTCCGCTATGCGGATATTGGAATTCAGCTTGCAAATACTCTAAGAACATTCGCAGATTGCGAATCAAAGGAAGGTCAAGAATATTGACGCGGCGCTTGGTATTATAAGGGATTTCTTTTTTCTCAAGGAGCGAAATAATATTTTGAGCCTGTTTATGTTTCGCATAAATTACTGCCACTTCTTCCAATGGAAAACCGGAATGGTACATTAACTCGATTTGGTTGACAATGTCTACTTCCTCTTGTATTCGATTGGGATAGGATACAATTTGAGGTGGTAATTTTAAATCACTAAATTGCTGATGCTTCGCTTGTAATATTTTTTCTATACCTAATTCGTTTAATGTATTGACAATACGGATCTGATTATGATGAATTAATGCTTTAGAAGTATCTAAAATATGCTGGGAGGAGCGATAATTTTCATGCAGTAACACCAATCGGACATCATGTTTATAAATTTGGTAGAAATCGCTAAGGTTTTTCAGCCGAGCGCCCTGAAACTCATAAATAGACTGGTCGTCATCGCCGACAATAAAAATATTCGGGTTATCCCAATATTCGACTAATTTTTGCAGAATTTTATTTTGTGCTCCATTGGTATCCTGATACTCATCTACCAAAAAATATAAGTATTGCTCTTGGTAATTGCGCAATAGTGCCTCATTTTCTTCAAATGCCCGCAACACCCACAAAATCATATCGTCATAATCATAGCGCCTCGCTCGGCGCATCGCTTGTTCATACTTCGGATATAAGGCTGCTGCTGCCTCAGTCCGTTTCATGCGTTCGGCTGTTTCTTCTATCTTGGCTTGTTTGGGCTCACCTTTTTTGAAATCGCCTCGCGTAAGCTGATAGATAAATTCCTTGCGTTTGGGTAAATCCAATAAATATTCGTCAATTTTAGCGCGGACGTACTCAACAGCCCAAGCCTCTGTTTTCATTTGTTTGAACAATTCATATAAATGTTTTTCATAAAAATAAACGTCAGATTGTCCACGCTTAAGCGGATGCTCAACATCCAATTCATCAATGATATTGCGAATGATTTCCACTCGCTCGAGATCACTCAAAGGCTCAAGGTCGCTTCGTCCAAACAATTCTAGGTTATCCTGAATAATACCGTTACAAAAGGAATGAAACGTATAAATATGCACTCTATGCGCTTCGGGGCCAATCAATTCGAGCAGGCGACGGCGCATAGCATTTACCCCCGCATCAGTAAAAGTGAGGCAAAGGATATTTTGCGGCAGCGTATCGGTTTCTAATAAAATGCGCCCAACTCTAGCGGCGAGGATTTGTGTTTTACCTGTGCCGGGGCCCGCTATTACCAATACAGGGCCTTCGATCTGATCGACGGCTTCCCGTTGGGCAGGATTCAAACGTTCCAGTTCACGAAGGAAAGACTCATTATACTGCTGTAAATACTGCAAAGTAGAATAAACTTTTTGCCAAGCTCAAAATTAATGATTAATAATCAACATTATACAACACTTGGCATTTCCATCTCCTTCTTTAGTTTGTCCATATCGCGTACCAGCATACGGCGGCGATCGAATGTAATAATATTTTTCTCCCGAAGCTCATTCAGCACGGTATTCACCGTTTGGCGAGAAGTGGCGGTCAGATTGGCGATCTCTTGGTGGGTAAGAAATTTGCGCACCAGAATTTCGTAGCCTACCCGTTGCCCTTTTTTGCTGGCTAAATCGAATAAATATTCTACAATCCTCGAACGAGAATCTTTAAAAACCAATGATTCCAAGCGTTGCTCCAATTCCAACATCCGAGAGCCCATCATTTTCATAATAAAAATGGTCAAGTCGTTGCGGTCTCGAAGGAGCGATTTCATTTCGTGCGTACCAATTGCACAGACGGTCGCTTCCTCCATGACGTAAGCAAAGTCGCGGCGCTTGTCTTCTCCAACTAAAGCTAATTCGCCAAAAACCTCTCCTTTACCAAGGATAGCTTTGGTTATTTCCTTACCGGAATCTCCATAACTCCCAATTTTTACGCGGCCTTCGGTGATAAAAAATATCCTGTCCGAAAATTCTTCGGGCAAATAAATATATTCTCCTTTTTTATAAATTTTGTGGATATGCCGATCCATCTCTTCCTTCGTTAGCTTGGTAGGGCAAAGGATTTGCGTGATGTCTATATTTTCAAAATACCAGAAAGATTGATTACTCATATTATAAAACGAATTTTAGGTTTCCGAAATGAAACACTAAAAAGAGCCGTCGGTTTCTTAAAAAAAGTTTAAACATTGAAATAAATTCTGCCAATAGGCGATAGCATTGTCAAAGTTACAATTTTTTTCTGGGTAAAAATGAGAATTAATCCTCATCCGGTCGAAGATCAAACCGCGATTGTAATTCCTGAAGCAACGGATTGGTTTCTCGCATTTTTAAATATTTCTCCTTGACTGTCAAGGGTTTGGGCGGAGTTGCGGTTTGTTTCTTTTCATTTTTTTTGATCGAAAACATCAATTCTAATTCATCGAAGTACCGTCGAATATATTCTATTAAACCAGACTCCTCCCGAATGGCATTTTCTGCCAGCGAAGAACTGGCTATGGCTGTGATATGCTTTTTTTCTAAATGCAACTCGGCATCTTGTAATAGTATTTTTATGGCGTCTGGTTGCTCGCTATTGTCCACATATTGTTGCCAAGCAATCATCAGTTCTTCCAGTGTCAGTTCGGGCGCATCCGCTTTCCCATTCTTATTATCTTCTCCTTTGACCTCGTTTAGTAGCGCATCCAAGCCACCGCTCAATTTGGGCATACTGTGCTTGTCCGAATTTTTTGATTTTGCAAACAAGGAATTTGCAGCTTTGACTTCCGGCTCTTCATAAGAATACGACTCCGGCTCTTGCTTGCTGACTAGTGGTGACTGATCGTTGGATTTTGGATTCTGGTCACGAGCGATCGGAGGCTCATGACTCGTTATTGGCAACTGAATACTATTTCCGACTTCCGGCTTCTGACTTCCAAGTTCTAACTCCCCGTCAGGCTTTTTTTTTTCTTCAGCAACCATTTCCGGTTGCCGTGCTATTTGTACAGCCCTGTTGATATAGGTCATTTTGATGAGCGCCATTTCCAAATGGAGCCGCTTGTTGCGGGCGTTTTTGAATTCAATATCACAATCGTTTGCAATATTTAAAGCCGTGAGAATAAAAGTCGATGGCGTAATTTGTGCTTGTTCAAAATAGCGCGCTTGCAAAGTATCGCTTACCTCGAGCAGTTGTAGTGTTTGTTCATCCTTGCAAACCAAGAGATTCCGCAAATGCTCGGCAAAACCATTGATGAACAACTCCGCATCGAAGCCTTTTCGGAGAATGTCATCAAAAATCATTAAAACACGCGACACATCTTCAACCAACAGCGCATCTACCATCCGAAAATAGTAGTCATAATCCAATACATTCAGGTTGGAAATGACATCCTGATAAGTAATTTTTTTACCCGAAAACGCGACAATCCGATCGAAGATAGATAAGGCATCGCGCAACGCACCATCGGCCTTTTGAGCAATGATATGCAAAGCATCCTCCTCTGCTTCAATGTCTTCTGTTTTACAAATATGCTGCAAATGCGCAACCATATCTTGCACCTGAATGCGACGGAAATCATAAATCTGACAGCGCGATAAAATAGTAGGAATAATTTTATGTTTTTCGGTCGTTGCCAAAATGAAAATAGCGTAAGGTGGCGGTTCTTCAAGTGTTTTTAGAAAAGCGTTGAACGCCTGCTGCGAAAGCATATGTACCTCGTCGATGATAAATACTTTATACTTGCCTTGCTGCGGTTGAAATCGTACCTGTTCAATGAGCGCTCGAATGTGTTCTACGGAGTTGTTGGAGGCAGCGTCTAATTCAGTGATATTGAAAGAAGCATTTTCATTAAAAGATTTGCAGGAACTGCATTCATTACATGGCTCAAAATCCTTGGTCAAATTCTGGCAATTTAGCACCTTCGCCAAAATCCGCGCACAAGTTGTTTTGCCTACACCCCGCGGTCCGCAGAACAAAAAAGCGTGCGCCAATTGTCCACTCTGCAACGCATTTTTAAGGGTGCGCGATATATGTTCCTGCCCCACTACATCCTCAAAGCGATTTGGACGGTATTTGCGCGCCGATACAACGAAATTACTCATTTAGAATGGTTGATAGGGTGATGAGGTGATAGGATGATAGGCTTATAAGTCTACCATCCTATTCCCCAATAAACCAGATTACAAAGTTACAAAAAATAGCGGGTAGGATAAGTTGAAATAAAATGTTGTTTTGAGAAGGGCAATTCTCATTTTTATGAAAAATTCGCCCTTCCCAAGGATCATCTTTTTATGCAAAAGACTTTTCTACTAACTCTGCCTGCTCTTTGTCGTGTTTTTTCTTGAAGCCCGTTGCTGGTGAAGCGCTCGCTTTGCGCGAAACCAAAGTCAGATTTTTTCTAAAATCAAAGCGATGCAAGTATTGCCAAGCGCCCATATTCGCTGGTTCTTCTTGTACCCAGAACAGTTCTGCTTGCGCGTATTTTTCCAAAATCGTATTGATTTGTTTTTCCGGGAAAGGGTATAATTGTTCAATCCGCACGATCGCTACATCTTGACGTGCTTTCTCGCGTTGCTCTTGTAACAAATCGTAATAAACCTTACCGGTACAAAACAATACCCTTTTTACTTTTTTTGCATCCTTGATATTAGCATCATCATAAATTTCCTGGAAGGCCTTTCCTGTTTCAAAATCCTCAGGATTAGACACACATTCAGGGTGACGCAACAAAGATTTCGGCGACATCACCACCAAAGGTTTACGGAAAGGACGAGCCAACTGACGGCGTAGCAAGTGGAAAAAATTTACCGGAGTCGTTACATTTGCTATCGTCATATTATATTCGGCGCAATTTTGCAAAAAGCGTTCCAAACGAGCGCTGGAGTGCTCTGGCCCCTGGCCTTCGTAGCCATGCGGCAAAAGCAAAACAAGACCGCTCATTCTTTGCCATTTGCTTTCTCCTGCTGTAATGAACTGATCTACAATTGTTTGTGCACCGTTGTAAAAATCACCGAATTGGGCTTCCCAAATCACCATCGAATTGGGCGACGCCAAAGAGTATCCATATTCAAAGCCCATTACACCAAATTCGGAAAGCAAGGAATTAAAAATGCGAAACTTGCCTTGTGTTTCAGACATACCGTCTAATCGAATATATTCTTGATAATTTTCAACATCTTGCAAAACAGAATGCCGATGCGAAAATGTGCCGCGCTTCACATCCTGTCCGCTCATGCGCACATCCCGGCCTTCCAGCAGGATACTGCCATATGCCATCAATTCGCCCAAAGCCCAATCGAGTTTGCCTTGTTCAATTTTTTCTTTGGTCGCTTTCAGCAGGCGATTTACCTTTGGAAGCGGATGAAAGCTTTCAGGCAAGGTCACCAAATGATTTAGAATCTTATCAATAATTGCTCGATCAATACCGGTAGCTGGCGAGGTATCAAAATCCTCTGGCTTGATTTCATGCGGACGTTTGAGTTGACGCCAGGCTTGCTCAGATTCCTGGTATTCGTATTTGAGCGGATGCTGTTTCACTTCGTCCAAACGCTCCTGCAAAAACTGCTTGAATGCCGTTTCCATTTCATGCGCCAAATCTTTATCCACATCGCCCCGTTGCACCAGAATTTCAGAGTAAACTTCTCGAGGATTTTTATGGTTTTTGATCAATTTGTACATCTCAGGTTGTGTGAACTCTGGGTCGTCGCCTTCATTGTGCCCGTGCTTGCGATAGCAAACCATGTCAATAAATACATCGCTATTAAATTGCTGTCGGTACTCGACTGCCAATTCCGCCACAAATTGTACCGCTTCGGCATCATCGCCATTCACGTGAAAAGCAGGTGCTTGAATAACGCTGGCTACGCCTGTACAGTAAGTCGAAGAGCGAGCATCATCAAAATCGGTGGTAAAGCCAACTTGGTTATTTGTTACAAAATGAATCGTACCGCCTGTGTAATAGCCTTTGAGTTTGCTCATTTGGGCCACCTCATACACAATACCTTGTCCTGCAATCGCTGCATCGCCATGAATCAAAATTGGCAGAATCCGATCATAATCGCTTTTGTACAAAATATCTGCCTTTGCCCGCGCAAAACCTTCCACGACTGGGTTGACCGCTTCCAAATGCGAAGGATTCGGTACTAATTTCAGATAGATCGTTTTGCCTGTGGCGGTAGTTACCTGAGAAGAGAAACCAAGATGATACTTCACGTCCCCATCGCCAAAGCTCATATTTTCAGGCATATCGCCTTCAAATTCTTTGAAAATTTGCTCATAGGTTTTCCCAAGCGTATTCGCCAAAACATTTAAGCGTCCTCGGTGCGCCATACCAATCACAACTTCATCCACACCGCCGTCGGTGGCCTTATTAATAATAGCGTCCAAAGCTACAATTGTATTTTCGCCCCCTTCAAGGGAAAAGCGCTTTTGGCCCACAAATTTTGTATGCAAAAACTCTTCGAAAGCCACGGCCCCATTCAGTTTTTCCAGAATTCGGCGTTTTTTTTCTGCCGAATACCCAAAACCATTATCCGTAATTAGTGATTCGATTCGTGTTCTCAACCAACGGCGGGTGTCCCGATCCTGAATATGCTGGAATTGAAAGCCGATATTGCCACAATACACATATTTCAAACGATCAATGATCTGGCGGAGGGTAGCATTTTCCATGCCAATTTCCTTGCCCGCCACAAATGGAGTATCCAACTCCGCTTCCGTCAAACCAAAGTCCTGCAATGCCAACTTAGGATTGCGATCCCGGCGCGGCTTGAGCGGATTGGTGGTCGAGAGTAAATGCCCGCGATTACGATAGGCAAAAATGAGTGCCAAAACCCGCAATTCCTTTAAAATTTTCTCGCTTGAAACCGCCGTTGTCGTGCCATTGGTTGCATAGCCATTGCCTTCCGAGGCATAATCATAACCCTTAAAAAAGTGCCGCCAACTCGCTTCTACCAATTCAGGGTTTTGCTGGTATTGCTCGTACAAAGAATCTAAGAAGTTGGGGTGTGCGTTGCTTATAAATGAAAAATCGTTCATTTTAAAAATTAGTTTTCCCTTTGGGATTATAAAAAATTATTGCATCTGTCTCTTCTAAACAAAATAGCAGCCATAAAGTATGTCTGTGATTTCAAAAAATCACCTTAGAACCCCTTTTAAGTAATCGAAAATTACATACCGTTGTTTAGCAGTTTTTTGCCTTCTTCGATACTTTTTAACATATCTTCTTTTACTTTCGATACTTTTTGTTGTTCTTCTTTCAAATAAGCCATGATTTCCTCATGGGTTTTATTCTCGTGCAATTCGTCCAACGGTTCTATGGCCGACATCCAACTCATCATGCCCTCGTCGGCTTGCTCCAAGGCACGAATGCCCATCATCATTTGCTCCCGTTGTTCGGTGAGCGTCGTATCAAGTTCTTCGAGCTTTGTTCTCAAATCTCGGCTTAGCTGATTCATTTCTCCCATTTTAGGCATTACCTCATCGTGTACAGCCATCACCTGATCCCAAAGTTGCTGTTCTTGAGCTTGTTGTTTAGCGGTTTGATCACAACTCAAAGCAAACGATCCAAGTATTAAAAAGATTAGCAATTGATATGTTTTCATAATTATTTTTATTTGGTGCGAAAGTTATGGCAATAGAACAATTTTTTAAAGATAAAATTTTGTTTTGCATCAGAAAAAGCTGGCTTTTATATATAACTTTTGTCATGCTTGCCCAATGAGTTTTATCTTTTGCAAAAGGGGGGCAAACACCTTACTTTTGAGCCGTTAAAAAATATTTTGTGATCATGAGCCAAAAAACTTATTTGC
This sequence comes from Saprospiraceae bacterium, assembly GCA_033761835.1. Classification (GTDB taxonomy): domain Bacteria; phylum Bacteroidota; class Bacteroidia; order Chitinophagales; family Saprospiraceae; genus JADJNW01. Next base: position 44,026 of record JANRME010000101.1, on the reverse strand, counting down.
CAGTAAGCCCCGAAGAGGCCGTTTCAGTTATCAAATCCGGCGATAAAATATTCATTCACAGTGCCGCCGCGGCGCCGCAAGTATTAGCGCAAGCTTTGGCCAATCGAGGTGATGATTTGCGCGATGTAGAAATCTACCAATTGCATACCGAAGGCAAAGCGCCTTATGCTGAGCCTCAGTTTGAGCATAGTTTTCATGTAAAAAGCCTTTTTACAGGCTCGAATATGCGACAGGCCGTGCAAGACGGTCGAGCTGATTTTGTGCCGATTTTCCTCAGCGATATCCCGCGTTTATTTCGACGGGGCGTGGTGAACCTCGATGTTGCTTTACTGCAAGTGTCGCCGCCCGATTTGCATGGCTATTGTACGCTGGGTGTTTCAGTGGATACTTCTTTGGCTGCTGCCCAAACAGCTAAATTACTCATAGCAGAAATCAATCCCAATATGCCCCGAACCAATGGGGATGGAAATATTCATATTAGTAAATTTCATAAAGTAGTAGAAGTAGATTATAAACTTCCAATGCTTATTATTCCGCCGCCAGACGAAGTAGAAACGCGGATTGGTCAGTACATTGCGGAGTTGGTAGAAAATGGCGCTACTCTACAGATGGGCATCGGAGCTATTCCCAATGCGGCTTTGGCCGCAATGGAGGGGCATAAAGAGTTGGGCATTCATACCGAAATGTTTTCGGATGGTATTTTACCTTTAATTGAAAAAGGAATCATTACCAATCAACACAAAGTGCGGCATCGCAATCACTTAGTGACCGGTTTCTTGGTCGGTTCTCAGAATTTATATGATTTTGTAAATGCGAATCCCATCGTCCGAGTTTTGGATATTCAATATGTAAACGACACCGCCATCATTCGTCAAAATCCAAAAGTAACCGCCATCAACAGTGCTATCGAAGTGGACTTGAGTGGACAGGTTTGTGCTGATTCTATCGGCACGAGGATTTATTCTGGCGTAGGCGGCCAAATGGACTTCATACGTGGCTCTGCGCTTTCAGAAGGCGGAAAACCAATCATTGCATTGCCATCAGCCACGAATAAAGGCATTAGTCGCATTACTTCCATGCTCAAGCCAGGCGCGGGTGTAGTAACTACGCGAGCACATGTGCATTACATCGTGACGGAGTACGGCGTCGCCAATCTTTTTGGAAAAAGTATCCGCGAGCGCGCCAAAATGCTTATCAATATTGCTCATCCTGACCATCGGGAGCAGCTTGCGAAAGAGGCATCGGAGGTATGGCACGTTCATGTATGATTTCTTAGTCAAACTTGAAGTCCTTAACCACCAGTTGCAGGCGCGCATTGCCTCCCCATTTGTTTTCTTGCAAGTTAAAGCAGACGTGAAACGGCCGCCGGGTTTTTATTTTTTCATAATCATCACCGCGTCCGAAAGCAATACCATAACAAGGATTCGAATCGGGTTGTCCAATAGCAATGCGCAGGTGGTTATCTTTTAACAATCGAGAAAAACCCGTGTCGCGGACACTTTTTGTTACAAAATTAGGATTGCGATTACCCGGTCCGAATGGCGCAAATTGTCTTAACATATTCCAAAAAGCAGGCGTGATGTCTTTTAATTCAATTTCGGCAGCAATCGGAATTTCAGGTGTAAAAATCTCCTCCGAGCTAAGTGTATTTACTACTGCTTCAAAACGCTCCTGAAAAAAAATAATATTTTCAGGATAAAGCGAAAGTCCCGCCGCATGAGCGTGTCCGCCATAGCTTATGAGTAAGTCTTTGCACAGTCCAAGCGCCTGATGAATATCGAATCCTTTGATAGAACGCGCGGAACCAACAATTTTTCCTTCGGATTGTGTAAGAATAATCGCCGGTCGATGATAATCCTCCACCATTCTGGCTGCTACAATACCTACCAAGCCCTTGTGCCAATGCGGTTGAAATAATACGATGCTCTTTTTTTGCTGATCGCGCCAATCTCGTTCCAATATTTCCTTCGCTTCCTGCGCGATGCGGCGGTCGAATTCTTTGCGCAACTGATTGCGATAATCCAACACCCGTGCATAATCATGTGCAACGCTTGGTTCAGCAGATAACATCAATCTTACTGCTTGTTCAGCATCGGCGAGGCGACCGGCAGCATTAATCATTGGGCCTAAGCCAAAAACAATATCGCTAATGGTCAAAGGCGGTTCGCGTCGGCTCTTGGCAATCAAAGCCCGCAAGCCGAGGCGTTTTGTATTATTTAGTTTTTGCAGCCCAAACCAAGCCAAGGTTCTGTTTTCATCTACTATCGGCACAATATCACTGGCAATGCTGATGACAAGCAAATCCAACAAATCCTCTAATTCTTGCCAATCTAAACCATGTTTTTCAACATAAGCCTGCGCCAATTTGAAAGCAACTCCACAGCCGCTTAGTTCTTTGAATGGATAATTGCAGTTGGGCCGCTTCGGGTCTAAAATCGCTATTGCATTTGGTAACTGTTTTTCAGGTAAATGATGGTCGCAAATGATTACATCCATGCCATATTGATTGGCACGTTCTATTTGGTCAATCGCTGTGATGCCGCAGTCCAGCGTGATGAGCAATCCTGTATTCTTTTGCCGGGCATATTCAATCCCTTCAAAAGAAACGCCATACCCTTCTTTATCGCGGTCGGGAATGTAATAATCCAAATTTTTATGATGCATTTGTAAAAAACTATACAACAATGCAATAGCGGTAGTACCATCTACATCATAATCACCGTATAGCAAAATTCTTTCTTTTTGCAGCATCGCTTCTTCAATGCGCGAGATGGCTTTGTCCATATCTTTCATCAAAAAAGGATTGTGCAACTGACTCAGTTCCGGCCGAAAAAAACGTTTCGCCTGCTCGTAGGTAGTGATTCCCCTTTGCACAAGCAATTGGCAAAAGATAGGATGAATGCCCAATGCCTGTTGCAATTGCGCTACAACTACCTGGTCGGTTTCTATCAACCTCCACTCTTTCTCTAAGGACATGGATTTCGTTTTTGTTATCATTGGTGCAAACTTGTTTTGGTTGCTTCGCCTCAATGCTAAAGCAATTTTGTTAAACATATTATTTTTTAAAACCGTTCGTAGAATTTTGTCGCTCTTTATTGTGACGTGCAGTATGTTTGTAAGATACATTTTTCACCAAATAATTTTCCAAATGAAGCAAGCTCTACTATTATCCATTATGCTTTCGCTGCGTTTTTCAAGTTTTTCCCAACCCTATATCATAAGCGGGACGGTGACCGACTCGAGTAATGGAGAGACACTCATTGGCGCAACGGTAGCAGTCGCGGCACTTAATATCGGTACGCTAACCAATGAATACGGCTTTTATTCGATTGGCTTATCGATTCAGGATTCTATTCTATTGGAATTCAGTTATGTTGGTTTTCAAACTGTGCAACGAATTATTTACTTAACTGATAATTTAAAGCTAAATGTAGCATTAGACAGAGGAATAGAATTGGAAGAAGTGGTGATAAAAGCTTCCTCTTTTCAGGAAAAAATGCAATCCACTGAAATGAGCGTAGAAGAAATCAATACCCGCCAAACCAAGGCGATTCCGGTTATTTTGGGTGAAAGCGATGTACTCAAAGTCATCCAGCTAAAACCAGGCATTCCTTCGGGTTCAGAAGGTACAACAGGTTTATTCGTGCGCGGCGGCGGTTCTGACCAGAATTTAATTGTGTTGGATGAAGCTACGGTTTACAATGCTAACCATTTATTCGGTTTTTTCAGCACCTTCAATACGGATGCAGTCAAAGATTTGAAATTGTACAAAGGGGGCTTTCCGGCTCAATACGGTGGGCGATTATCATCGGTGATTGATGTAAAATTGAAAGAGGGAAATAATCAAGAATTTTCGGGTTCTGGTGGGCTGGGATTAATCGCTTCGAGGTTGACATTAGAAGGGCCCATTCAGCAAGGGGAATCTTCGTTCATTATTTCCGGGCGGCGCACTTATGTGGATTTATTTACAAAAGCGGTCAATCGTGCAAATCAAAATAAAAAAGACTTTAATCCTATTCCCGATTATTATTTTTATGATTTAAATACCAAAATTAATTTTACATTAGGTGAAAAAGACAGGCTCTATTTGAGTGGCTATTTCGGGCGGGATGTATTTGGTTTTGAAGGCGATTTTTTTGATTTTAATTTCGATTGGGGCAATGCTACTGGCACGGTGCGCTGGAATCATGTTTTTAATCCTACATTATTTGCCAATACAACATTCACTTATTCTGATTATCAATATAATATTGTAAATGATCTTACTGGTTTTTCTTTTCGTTTAGGCTCAGATATAAAAGATGCGAATCTTAAAGTCGATTTTTATTATGTGCCTAATCCTCGCCACACCATTCGTTTTGGCGGCAATATTACACATCACCAATTTACGGTAGGTCGCTTGAAGGCAGGCAGTGATGATGGCTCCATTTCCTTTTCTTCGGGGCAGAATTTTACCGGTATTGAAATGGGTACTTACCTCTCTGATGATTTTGATATTTCCAATAAACTCAAATTGAGTAGTGGTTTGCGCTTTAGCGGATTTACCAATCATGGCAAAACTTATTTAAACCTTGAGCCGCGCCTGTCGGCAAGGTATATTATCAATCCTGAGTTATCATTCAAAGCAAGCTATGCCCGAATGTACCAATATTTGCATTTGGTTGCCAATTCTGGGGTAACACTTCCAACTGATATTTGGTATCCTTCTACCGACCGCGTCAAACCTCAGCGTTCTGATCAGTTGGCTTTAGGACTTTCTTATCTTTTAAAAAAGAGTTATTTAGTTACTTTTGAAACCTATTACAAAAACTTAAAGAATCAAATAGAATTTGTAGATGGCGCTGAGCTTTTCGCTAATGATGCGTTGGAAAACGAATTTGCCATTGGCCGAGGCGATGCGTATGGCTTGGAAATAGGCATTGAAAAGGAGGAAGGAAAACTCACTGGTTGGATTGGCTACACCCTGGCATTGGTAGTGCGTGGCGCGTTTAAGCCCTTGGATGAAAGTGCCAATTTTGCTCAACAAGGCTATTTCTCTCCGATTTATGATCGTCGGCATGATCTTTCAGTCGTGTTGCTTTATGATATTAGCAAAAGATTATCTGCATCTGCTACTTTTGTGTATGGCTCCGGCGATTTGCGTTGGCTTCCAATCGGGCGTTTTGTTTTTCAGGATGTATATGGCTCTAAATTTGAAGCAGTTGTGCCGGTTTATGAAGATCGAAATAATTACCGACTCCCTCCATATCATCGGCTTGACTTGGGTTTGATCTGGCGTTTTTATCCTAAATGGGGCGAGAGTGATTTGACTTTTAATGTAATTAATGTTTATGATCGTCGGAATACTTTTTTTATTTACTTCGAGCCAAAATTTGAATCCAAACAAGATATAACGGGTAATGATATTGAGATACCGAAACGTATTGTAGCCAAGCAAGTATCGCTTTTTCCGATTTTACCTTCCGTCACCTGGAATTTTAAATTTTAAAAAACAACAAAATGAATCGAGTATCTTCTATCATATTATTATTAACAACTCTTTACATTTTCGGGTGTAATTTAGAGCAAGAAATTAAAATAGAATTACCTGATTATGAGGGTCGTCCAGCGGTGGAGTGCTATTTAGAACCTGGGCAACCATTCACATTATTGCTGACTAAAAGCGCATCTTATTTTGATCCCTTCCCGAGCTTTAATACCAATGATTTTTTGGATGCTATACTCGAAAATGATGCCGAAGTAATCATTACACATAATGGCACATCCTATAAGCTTAAAAACACACTTGTTTTTAATCCATTTACCGGAAAGGTTTTTAATTATTATGCCCCTGATCTTGTTCCAAAGGATTATGAACATGATTTTGAATTAAAAATCGTGACCCCCGCGGGGAAAACAATCGAAGCAAGAACCCGAATTTTACCTACCATATCAATTGATAGTGTTGTCGCGGAATTTCCTGAGAAGTCTAGTAAACTAATCGACACCCTTGCCAGGGTACTAACTTACCTGAGCGACCCGCCTGGTCAAACTAATTTTTTTCGTCGTGTTGTGAATGATGAAAGGTTAGAGAGTATTCCTGATCAAGATTTTGTTACCGATGATACATTTATAAACAATAATAAGTTAATTTTTGGTACAGGGTATGATTATGCTAAAGGGGATACCGTTTTTAATACCATTTATCACATAGAAAAAGCCTATTTTGAATTCCTGGAAAGTCTGTTTCGTGCACGCACATCCAATGGAAATCCTTTTGTACAGCCCAGCCCCATTATTTCCAACGTGAAAGGCTCCGCCAACGCAATTGGTATTTTTACGTTTCTGAGCTATGACCGAAAATTCACAGTCATCCGATAAAACAAGAAAGCCGGATAGACAAATCAATCCGGCTTTCTCATCGATATAAAAAAACGGTGGTTACTATTAATTTCCGCCAGATTTCAAGAACTGGCTCAAGTTTGGATCTGGAGCAACAATAGCTCTTCTGTTTTTAGTACGTCCGTCAGCAGTGCTATTATCGGCAGCAGGCATTGTATCGCCACGGCCTACTACAGCAACTTGATTAGGACTTGCACCTTTCTTTAACAGTTCACGTGCCACACTCATAGCGCGATCTACGCTCAAACTCCAGTTATCATAGCTTGCACCAGCAGCATACTGCTTATTGTCGGTATGACCTTCAATCAAAATGCGCAGTTTTGGATTGTTTTTCAAAGTAGTAGCCAATTCAGCGATAGCAGCTTTTTCTGCTCTAGTCAGACTGGCTGAACCAGTTTTGTACTGGGCTTCTGCATCTGTCATTACATACAGTCTGCCATCTCTTTCTTCCAGTTTCAATCCGCTTTCAGCATAAGTACCGAAAATGCCATTGATTTCATCCTTGATTTTTTTCAATTCTGCTTCTGTCATTTTCAGTTTATCCTGAACCTGAGCCATTTGAGTTTTCGTATTGTTCAGGTCATTTTTGATAGAAGCGATTTCACCATTCAGGCGATTTTTTTCTGACTCAAGAGTAGCTTGCAATTCCGCATTTTGGTCTTGCAGGGTCTTTAGCTGTGCTTGTGTTTCAGCCAAAGCTTTGTCGGTAGCATCTTTAGCAGCCTGCAATTCATCGAATTTCTTTTTAGAAACGCATGACTGAAAAGAACCTAAAGCGAGACATAAAATCAGTAAACCGATTATTTGACGCATGTTCGTTTGTTTTTAATTAAAAAATATGAATTTTTTTGTGTTATTCCCGAAATGTATTAGATATTACCCACCGGAGTTCAAAGGTAAGAAAAGCGTTTTCACTTTTACATACTGCAAAGCAATAGATATTTTTTGAATTAAACAAAGATAAACACAAATAAATTGAACAAAGTGATAGCTTCTGACAAGGTTTTTTATAGTAAACTTAACATATTGAACCACGTAGATTGTACCAAAGTTATAAAAAAGCTATTTTTGCCCTGAAACAATATAGGACAAGCTTTGTCCTAATATAAAATATAAGCGGCTTTTGAATGAACTACGAAATTAAGCAAGACGGCAAATTCAAATACATTGAAACCAAAGGCGGCGAGGAAACGCTTTTGCTTCTACATGGCCTGTTTGGTGCATTGAGCAATTTTGAAGGAATTATTACGCACTTTTCGGAGCGATTGAATGTAGTAGTACCGATTCTTCCCATCTTTGAAATGCCTATTCGTCAATTATCGGTGACCGGGCTTGCCGAATACGTTGCAGAATTGGTCGAATACAAGGGCTATGGCAAAGTACACGTATTGGGCAATTCTTTGGGTGGCCATATTGCACTCTTATACGCATTAGCGCATCCCGATATGGTCAAATCCATTATTCTAACAGGTAGTTCTGGCTTGTTTGAAAGCGCGATGGGGACAAGCTTTCCAAAGCGAGGCGACTACGATTTTATCAAAAGAAAAACCGAAGCCACTTTTTATAATCCATTGGTAGCCAGCAAAGAATTAATAGATGAAATATATGATACAGTGAATGATCGCAACAAAGCTATTCGCATTGTAGCCACATCGAAGTCCGCTGTACGGCACAACCTTGGTGACAATCTCCACCTCATCAAATCGCCTACGCTATTAGTTTGGGGCAAGCAAGACCAAGTCACTCCGGCTTTCGTAGGAGAAAAATTCCACGAATTGATTGAAAATTCGCAATTGGTATTGATTGATGAATGTGGTCATGCACCGATGATGGAACATCCGACCCAATTCAACGAACACTTAGAAGCCTTTCTCAACGAAGTCACTGCAGAAGCTTTGAGTTAAGCGCTACACTTTTTGATTACCAATACTTGTCACTCCCGCGTTTCACAAATAAGCAAGGGCTTGTCAAGAATTGCCAATTATTTTCTTTTTTTATTTTAATACCCAAAACGCAATTACCTTCGTTCAACAATACATTGATTTTAGTTTTATCAAAATTTAACACTAAATTAAATTATGAAATACCTGCTATCACTGGTAGTAATCCTAGCCTTACTTATTGGCTGTAAAACGCAACAAAAAGTAATTACCCCTCCAGAAGACGTGACCGTAGCGACACCAGAAGAAGAAGAAATAGAAGAAAGAAACCTCGATACCTTAACAATTTCAGCTACCCCGCTGGATGAAGAAGCATCTGAAGAAGAGACCGAAGAAAGTCATTCTCTTCCCGTTTACAACGCAAGCCATACACATATTAATGATTTGGTGCATACAAAACTCGATCTTCGATTTGATATGGCAAATGAAAAAGTATTGGGTAAAGCTACTTTAAAACTTAAACCCTACTTTTATCCAACTGACAAGCTGACACTGGATGCAAAAGGATTTGAATTTCACAAAGTGACTTTTGAAGGCAAAAACGACCCACTCAAATACTCGTATGAAAATGATCAAATTACAATCAGTCTGGGTCGCAATTATAAAAAAGACGAAGAATACACCATTTATATAGAATATACTGCTAGCCCAAATGAATCGGGCGGAAGCGTTGCAATTACTTCTGATAAGGGCTTGTATTTTATAGACCCCCGCGACGAGGATCCAGAAAAACCTACCCAAATCTGGACGCAGGGCGAAACCGAAGCCAACTCCAAATGGTTTCCGACAATCGATAAACCCAACGAGCGCTGTACAGAGGAAATCTATGTGACGGTGGAAGACAAATATGTGACACTTTCCAATGGACTGCTCATTTCTTCCAAAAAGAATAACGATGGCACCCGCACCGACTATTGGAAAATGGATCAGCCTCACGCACCTTATTTATTTATGCTCGCCATTGGCGAATACGCGGTTGTAAAAGAAAAGTGGCAAGATATTTCGGTGGAATATTATGTCGAGCCAAAGTTTAAGGATCACGCTAAAGCGATCTTTGCGCATACCCCCGAAATGTTAGAATTTTTCTCTACTAAGCTGGGCATAAAGTATCCTTGGAAAAAATATGCACAAGTTGTCGTTCGGGATTACGTGTCTGGGGCCATGGAAAATACGACTGCTGTTATATTTGGCGAGCAAATTCAAAAAACTTCTCGAGAACTGATTGACGCAGGCAATGACTATGTGGTAGCGCATGAATTGTTCCACCATTGGTTTGGAGACTATGTGACTACTGAAAGTTGGGCGAACCTGACCATGAACGAAGGCTTTGCCAATTATGCCGAATACCTTTGGAATGAATATAAATATGGCGTTGATGTGGCCGATTACAATTTACTTAATGAATGGAACGGCTATTTTTCAGATGCTCAAGGAAATGCGCACCCTTTGATTCATTTTGCTTATGAAGATAAGGAAAATATGTTTGACGGACATAGCTACAATAAAGGCGGCTCGGTATTACATATGTTGCGTAATTACGTTGGCGACGATGCCTTTTGGGCATCTTTGAATAAATACTTGAAGGACAATGCATACAAAGCAGTGGAGGCACACAATCTGCGCTTGGCTTTTGAAGAAGTGACAGGGCAAGACCTCAATTGGTTTTTCAATCAGTGGTATTTCTCACAAGGGCATCCGACTTTAGATATCGCTTATAGCTATGATGAAACTGCCAAAACCGCCAGTGTCACTGTGAAGCAAACCCAATCGACCGAAGGTGGTACGCCTGCCATTTTCCAGATACCTGCAAAAATTGATCTCTATACTGCCGATGGCAACAAAACCCGTCATGAAGTTTGGATCAAAGAACGCGAGGAAACATTTACTTTTGAAGCAAGTGAAAAGCCTCAAAATATCATTTTCGATGCGGATAGAACCCTTCTTTGCGAAAAGCAGGAAGAAAAAACGGAGGAGGAGTTCATTTTCCAGTATCGGAATGGCGTGAAATTTATGGATCGCTACGAAGCATTGCAATATCTGGCTTATAGCGAAAGTCCTACTTCAAAAGTAATTTTCAAAGAAGCGTTAAAAGACAAACTCTGGTGGTTCCGTGCAGTTGCTATCAATTATATCGAAAACAATACGGATGAGGAAGTGATGAAAACCTTGCGTGAAATGGCTGCTAACGATCCAAACTCACAGGTACGCGCCAGTGCATTAGAGAAATTGATCGAATTTGAAGATACTCAGGCAATTGCCGCAGCTCAAAAAGCAGTAGAAAAAGACTCGTCAACGGTTGTAATCGCCTCGGGGCTTTACCTGTTAAATATGCTTGATTCAGCAGCAGCATTGGTTGTTGCACAAAAGTTTGAGAAAGATGAGAATGGCGATATTCTGGCAGCAGTAAGCTCCATTTATGGTCAAAGCAAAGACCCAAAATACCTGGCGTTCTTTGAAAAGAATTTTAGTAATATTGATGGTTATGCTGCCCTGAACTTCATGGAAGGCTATCAAAATTTGATTGTAAGTACCGATTTCAACACAGCAATGGCTGCCATAGAGAAACTAAAGAATGTTGCGCTTGATATGGATCAATCTCAATTTCAAAGACTTGGCGCAACATATGCCCTCAATCTCGTGCGAAAAAATTACTATCAGCAATCGAAAGAAGAAACCGACGAAGCGCGTAAAAAAACCTTGATCGAAAATGTGGATAAAATGACGCAGATGATCGAAGAAATCAAATCAGTGGAGCAAGATGCTCAACTGCAGAACCTTTACGAGCAATTGACTTTGGAAGATGAGTAAATTATAATTCGCCAATCCTTGGCAAAAGAGCAATTAAAAACCAGGCGCGACGTTTGTTCGTTCCTGGTTTTTGCTTTTATTTAACATTCTCTGGCTTGATTTTATGCCTGAACTTGCCTATTTTTCACCTTTGTCTGAAAATCATACCTCCCAAACGCCAGATTTTTTTTAACAATTGGCATAGAACGGTAAAGCACAAAACGTTAAAAACCTACTTTTAGGCAACCTTTTTCTACAAATTCCTTATTATAAGGTAATAAAACTTTATAAAAAATCACAATCTTAATAAAGATGGCTCATCAGGATAATTACCAGCTGTTAGTTGAAAAATTAGACCAGTTCATCCGCAAATATTACATCAACCAACTCATTCGAGGTGCATTGTACAGCGTGGGGGTGATCGTTTTGCTGTTTTTGGGTATGAGTCTGCTGGAACATTATTTTTATTTCAGCAGTGGGGTGCGTAGAACGCTATTTTTCTCTTTTATCGGTGTGAGTGGCTTAGCACTTTTCCAGTGGGTGTTCTTGCCAATTCTGCGTTACTTCCGATTGGGTACAACCATTTCGCACGAGCAAGCGGCGACAATTATCGGAAGTCATTTTGCCGATGTAAAAGACAAATTATTGAATGTATTACAATTAAAATATCAGTCGGATAGTGCGGCTGATAAAGATTTGATCTTGGCCAGTGTCAATCAGAAGACCGAAGAAATCAAGTTGGTTCCTTTCAAATCCGCTATCAATCTGTCTGAAAACCGCAAATACCTTCGCTATGCATTGCCGCCATTACTGTTGTTTTTAATATTGCTCTTCACGGGCATGATCCGAGACAGCAGTTTTCGGCTATTGCACAGCGGGCAGGAGTTTTTCAAACCTGCGCCTTTTCATTTTATGGTAGAAGAGGATGATTTGTCCGTGGTGCAATTTGAAGATTTTCCTTTGTCTGTGAAAATCGAAGGCGATCAGTTGCCAAATGAAGTTTTTATCAATGTGGACAATGTAGAGTATCGCCTTACCAAGGAAGCGCCAGACCTTTTCACTTATCGCTTCAGCAATGTGCAAAAGAATACGGAGTTTCGTTTGTTTGCAGGGGAAGTTCGTTCCAAAGAATTTGAGCTCGATGTGAAGAAAAAGCCCAATGTGACTGGGTTTGAAGTAAAATTGGATTATCCCGGATACATTGGTCGCAAAGATGAAGCTTTGAATAGTGTGGGTGATTTGGTGGTGCCGATGGGTACTAAAATAGACTGGATTTTTAATGCTGAAAATACGGATAATATCTTTATTCAGTTCGCCGGACAGAACCGTCTGGAAGTAAAGCGCTTTTCCGATGACCTGTTTACCTTCAAAAAACAGGCAATGAAGGATGAGCCTTACAAACTCTACATTTCCAATCAATATTTGCCGCAAGGCGATTCTATTAGTTACAGTATCACCGTTATTCCTGATTTGTATCCAAATATTACTGCGGAGAAATTTATAGATAGCACCGACAACAAGCTTTTATATTTTGCCGGTGAAGCGAATGATGATTATGGTTTATTGAGTCTTTCTTTTAACTATCGCATCAAAAAAGCGGGTGGCAAACAAGGTGAATTACAGACAATTAAATTGAGAAAGCCGGATACCAAACAAATTCGTTTCGATCATTTGTTTGATCTACATGAATTGGCGCTTGAACCTGGCGATGAAGTTTCCTATTATTTTGAAGTTTTTGATAATGATGGAGTGAATGGCAACAAGTCGGCGCGCACCAACTTTATGATGTATGCCATGCCGACAGTGGAGGAATACAAAGCCATGGCCGATAAAAATAACGATCAAATCAAAAATGATTTGCAAAAGGCCTTGGAGGAATCGCGCCGCATTCAGGAAGAAATGAAGCGAATTCGGGAGAAACTATTACAGGAAAAAGATTTGGATTGGCAAAATCGCAAAGAATTGGAAAAATTGGTGGAGCGTCAGAAAGAATTGGAGAAGAAGATCGAAGAAGCCAAGCAAAATTTTGAGGAAAACCTGAAAAATCAACAAGAATATCAGGAAACCGATGAACGCATTCAGGAAAAGCAAGAGCAGTTGCAAAAGCTTTTTGATGAGGCCATGAACGAGGAAATGAAGGAGTTGATGAAAAAGATTGAGGAGCTTTTGCAAAAAATGGAGAAAGACCAGGCTTTGGAGATGATGGAAGATTTTCAATTCAACAATGAGGATATTGAGAAGGAATTGGATCGTTTGCAGGAATTGTTCAAGCAGTTGGAAATTGAGCAAAAAACACAAGAGACGATTGAAGAATTGCAAAAATTGGCACAAGAACAGGAAAAGCTGAGTGAAGAAACCAAAAAGACCGACCCAGAGAAAAACGAAAAAGGGCAAAAGCCATCAGAAGAAAAACAAAAGCCTGAGCAAAAACAGTCGGAAGAACAAAAACAACAAGAGAATAAAAATACCGAGCAAAATAAGAATCAAGAGCAACAAAATAAGGAACAACAGAACAAAGAACAAGAAAATAAAGGCACCGAACAGCCACAGAGTAAGCAAGAAGAATTAAAAGAAAAGCAAGAAGACATTAATGAAAAGTTCGAAGAGATTAAGGAGCAGATGAAAGAAATTGAACAGAAGAATGAGGAATTGGAGAACCCGAAGGAGATGGAGAATCAGGATCAGCAGATGCAGAATATTCAACAGGATTTGAATAAGAGCCAGCAGCAATTGCAGCAACAGCAGAATAAAAAAGCTTCGGAGTCGCAGAAGAATGCTGCAGAAAAGATGAAAGATATGGCGAATAATATGCAAATGCAGATGCAACAGCAAGAAATGGAGCAAATGCAGGAGGATATGAAGGCGCTACGGCAGTTGTTGGAAAATCTTGTTGGTTTGTCTTTCGATCAGGAGGATTTATTCAAAGAATTTGAAAAAGCAAGTATCAATACCCCGCGTTATGTAGAATTGACGCAGCAACAATTCAAATTGCAGGACGATTTCCGTTTGGTAGAAGATAGTTTGCAGGCGCTAAGCAAACGTTTGTTCCAGATCGAATCTTTTGTTACCGATAAGGTTTCGGAAGTAAAAGACAATATGCGCGAAAGTCTGAGTTTCCTTGAGGAACGCCAGAAACCACAAGCTGGTAACAATCAGCAACGCGCCATGAAAAACCTAAATGATCTGGCATTGATGCTGAGTGAAATGATGAATCAGATGCAACAGCAAATGTCGGCGATGATGGCAGGTAGTCAAATGTGCACCAATCCGGGTCAAAGCAAGCAACAACAAGGCCAGCCACAAGATAAAATCAGTCAAGGACAACAGCAACTCAACGAGCAAATGCGCAACGCCAAAGAAAGGATGGAGCAGCAGGGTAAAAGCCAGGAGGAAGGCGGCGGCATGAGTAGCGAGGAATTTGCTAAAATGGCTGCTAAGCAAGCTGCGCTTCGCAAAGCATTGCGTGACAAGCAAAAAGAATTGCAGCAGCGTGGTCAAGGAAATAAGGAATTGCAAGATTTGATCGAGCAGATGGACAAGGTGGAAACCGACCTTGTAAATAAAAAACTGACCAATGAAATGTTAAAGCGCCAGCAAGATATACTTACTCGTTTGTTAGAGCATGAAAAAGCAGAGCGCGAACGTGGCATGGAAGAAAAACGCAAAGCGGAAACAGCTTCAGAAAAAGAGCGCAAAATGCCGCCGTCATTAGAAGAATACATTAAAAAACGCGAGGCAGAAATCGAAATGTATAAAACGGTTTCGCCTACGCTTAAGCCTTATTACAAGTTTTTAGTAGAAGAATACTTCAAAACATTAAAAACTAAATAATTTTTAACAAAAGCCGGGTAAAATGAACTATATTTGCCCGGCCTTTGTTTTTGTTTATTGTTGAATCCTTATTAGCTTACCTCCCGTGTACATATCGCTTTAATGCTAATATAAAGAATAACATTTTGATTCAACTCTAAATTTACAGTGCTCAATGAATATGAGAGCAGATCAGGTTATGCTTAAATTGCCTTCAAATCCCAGAAATATTTCGGTTGTTGAATCCTTCGTCAACCGAATGGTGGAGAAATACAGAATCAGCCCTGACCTTCACTGCAATATATTGGTAAGTCTTACCGAGGCTGTCAATAATGCTATGATTCATGGCAATTGTTGCGACGAGTCAAAAAATGTATCCATTCAATTCAAAAGATTAAAAAATATGCTCGCCGTCAGCGTCACAGATGAAGGCTGCGGGTTTGACCCTTTTAGCTTGCCCGACCCCACTGCCCCTGAAAACCTTACTCGCTGTGGCGGCAGAGGCGTTTTTCTGATGCAAAAACTTTCCGATGCTGTTAGATTTCATAATAATGGAAGCACAGTAGAAATGCAATTCAAAATTGCTTAAGTATGGAGGATGCTTTCTCCCAAGATTTTGAAAGTGACGCGATTGAATTTCATACGGAAGATTGCGAATTTAGCTTAGAGAATGAAGACCTTGTCATTAAGTGGGTTAAAGAAATTCTCCAACAGGAAAATAAAATTCTCCAACATATTAGCTTTATTTTTTGTAGCGATTCCTATCTACATGAATTAAATGTTCAATACCTCCATCACGATACACTCACTGATATTATTACTTTTTATTATGCCTATCTCCCTGATATTGAAGGTGATATCTTTATCAGTATTGATAGAATAAAGGAAAATGCAAAAATTTTCGCAGGATCATTCGAGGAAGAACTGCATCGCGTGATAGCGCACGGGGTGCTGCATTTATGTGGCTATGGCGACAAATCAGATTCCGAAAAAGTAAATATGATTATAAAAGAGAATGAAGCGCTTCGGCGGCTTTCTTTGCTAAAATCTGAAAAAAAATAACTCGCCCAGCGTCAAAATACTGGCTACTTAACTCAAAAATAGATACTTTTGCAACTCGCTTTTATTTAAATTATAAAGGCAAAGCCCGCCCTGACCTGACCATAAGATTTAAAATTTACAATTTACATGAAAGTATTAAAATTTGGTGGATCTTCGGTAGCCACGCCCGATAGAATCAGGGGTATTAGTCAAATTCTCAAGGATTATTATACACAAGGCGAACAATTCACGGTTGTTTTTTCTGCTTTCGGCGGGGTGACTGATAATTTGATTAAAATGGCAACACTCGCTGCCGATGGCGATGAATCTTATTTTGCTTATTTTGAAACATTTAGTGAACGACATCTTGATGCGATTAAAGATCTGCTCGCACCACCTCATTTAGAAGCTGCGCTCCCTGAATTGGAAAATAACCATGAAGTACTCAAGAATTTATTATATGGAATTTTTCTTGTGCGCGAAATTTCCTCACGCACAATGGATTATGTATTAAGTTTTGGCGAACGAAACTCCGCATATATAATAAGTTATATGCTTCGTCAAAGCGGTTTAAATGCCAGCTACTTAGATGCTCGAAAAATTATTAAAACAGATAATAAATTTGGCTCAGCCAAGGTAGATTTTGAATTGACGTTCAAAAAAATCAAAGAATACTACACTCAAAATACTGAATTGCAAATAGTTACAGGATTTATTGCTTCTGCAAAAGGTGGATTGACAACTACTTTGGGTCGCGGCGGTTCTGACTACACAGCTGCTATTCTCGGTGCTGGTTTGGATGCAGAAGTGATTGAAATTTGGACGGATGTAGATGGGGTACTTACCGCTGATCCTCGTAAAGTAAAAAAAGCATTCACGATTCCGACGATGACGTATGCGGAGGCTATGGAAATGTCGCATTTCGGAGCAAAAGTAATTTACCCGCCTACCATTCAACCTGCGCTACTCCAAAAGATTCCAATTGTTATTAAAAATACTTTCAATCCAAAATTTGTTGGCACATTTATTTCCGACAAAACCGACCCCAGCGGACGAGCCGTTAAAGGGATTTCTTCTATCAATAATATTGCATTGCTCACTTTGCAAGGCAGCGGGCTATTTGGTGCTCCAGGCACGGCGGCGCGCTTATTCACTTCTTTGGCAAAAGCCAATATCAATATTATTCTAATTACGCAAGGCTCATCTGAGCATTCTATTTCTTTTGCGGTACAACCTGATGCCGCAAAAAAGGCTCGAAAGCAGGTGGAAAAAGAATTTGAATACGAAATTAATACCGGTACAGTCGAACCAATAAAGGTTGAAATGGATTTGTCGGTTGTTGCTGCTATTGGTGAAAATATGCGCTATCGACCAGGTATTGCAGGTAGGCTTTTCCGTGCATTAGGAAAAAATGGTATCAATGTTATCGCTATTGCCCAAGGGTCGTCAGAATTAAACATTTCGGTCGTTATCAATCTTTCTGACGAAAGCAAAGCGTTGAACGCCCTTCACGAAGCATTTTTCTTGTCGGATGTAAAAGAGTTGCATCTTTTTATAGCCGGCACGGGCTTAATTGGCAGTGCGCTATTAGAGCAAATCAAACAGCAATCGAAATATTTAAAAGAGCAACGCTCTTTGGAAATCAAAGTGATCGGTATGACCAATAGCCGCAAAATGCTTTTTGATGAAAATGGCATACCCTTACAGGATTGGAAAGAAACATTGCAGGTAAAAGGAGAGCAGAGCAATTTCAATGCCTTTGTAGAAAAAATGAAGTCTTTGAATCTTTCCAACACGATTTTTGTTGATAACACGGCCAGTGAAGCAGTAGCAAAATTTTATGAAAATATTCTCGATGCGAGTATTTCGATTTCTACACCCAATAAAATTGCTACATCTTCGGCGTTTTTGCAGTACCAACGCCTAAAGAACATTGCTGCAAAACGCGGCGTACAATTTTTATATGAAACGAACGTAGGTGCGGGACTTCCGGTTATTTCTACCTTGAATGACTTAATTGACAGCGGTGATCGGATTCTTAAAATTGAAGGCGTGCTATCTGGTTCACTATCTTTTATTTTTAACTCTTATAAAGAAGGCAAAAAGTTTAGCGCTATTGTAAAAGAAGCAAAAAAACTTGGCTACACCGAACCCGATCCTCGCATTGATTTAAATGGAATAGATGTAAGGCGTAAATTGATTATCCTGGCTCGAGAAACCGGTTTACCACTCGAAGCGGAAGATATTGAGATCAAAACTATTTTGCCTGCTTCATGTCAGGAAGCAAAAACGATAGAAGTTTTTTTTGAGGCTTTGGAACAAGAAGATGATAGTTTTGAAAAAATCCGGATTACTGCAGCAAAAGAAAATAAAGCCTTGCGCATGATCGCTAAACTTGAAAATGGAAGAGCCACCATCGAATTGGAAGCAGTGGGTATCAATCATCCGTTCTACTTTTTGAGTGGCAGCGATAATATGATTGTTTTTACAACGGAACGCTACAAAGAACGCCCTTTGGTAGTGCGTGGCCCAGGTGCAGGAGCAGAAGTAACCGCGGCCGGAATTTTTGCGGAAATCATTAAAATTGGCAACTATTTATCTTAAATATCATGCTTTTAAATTCTAAAAATGATTTAGCCAAAGTAGGTTCAGAACAAATCACAGAAGTAAAAGTTTTCACGCCTGCTACGGTTGCGAATGTGGCTTGTGGCTTCGACATTCTGGGGTTCGCTTTGGATAAACCTGGTGATGAAATCATCGCTCGTTTTTCGGATGAACCAGGTTTGCGGATCATAAAAATCACCGGTGATGGCGGTAAATTGCCTTATAATATTGAAAATAATACAGCCGGGTTCGCCGCTAAAAAATTAGTAGAATATCTAAGTGAAGAACAAGGTATCGAATTAGAAATTCACAAAAAAATGCCCTTTGGCACAGGGATGGGTTCCAGTGCAGCGAGCGCAGTAGGTGGTGCAGTAGCCGTTAATGAATTGCTTGGTTGCCCTTTGAGTCGTATGGAATTATTGCCGTTTGCCGTTTTAGGCGAGCAGGTTGCAGACGGCGCTTACCATGCTGATAATGTTGCGCCTTGTCTTTTGGGCGGTATCACGCTTATCCGCAGCAACCAGGATTTGGATGTGCATTCCTTGCCGCTACCAAAGGATTTGTGCGCAACGATTGTTTTTCCAGCTATTGAAATTTTGACCAAAGATGCGAGAGGCGTATTAAAAGAACACGTTTCATTAAAGCAAATGATTGAACAAACAGGAAACCTTGGTGGACTCATCGTTGGATTAATGAATGCCGATTATGATTTGATCGGGCGCTCTTTAAATGATGTAGTTATTGAACCTCAAAGGGCGCATTTGATTCCGTATTTCTATGAGGTAAAAGAAGCTGCTTTAAAAGCTGGAGCATTGGGATGTAGTATCTCAGGCGCAGGTCCGTCCATTTTTGCCCTGAGTAAAGGGAAAGCAGTCGCAGAAACTGCAGGTAAATTTATGCAAGCAGTTTTTGATGCGGTTGGAATCGCCAATCAATTGTACATCTCGCCTATTAATCCGAACGGCGCAATTAGAATTTAAAAGCACTCTATTATGCAATTGTACAGCACCAACAATAAATCAAATATTGTTTCTTTGAAAGAAGCCGTTTTTAAAGGTTTGCCCGAAGATAATGGCTTGTATATGCCTTTAGAAATCCCTTCTCTTTCAAAAGATTTCATTCAAAACCTGGAGGGTTTTTCTTTTCAAGAAATTGCTTTTACGGTTGCCAAATCCTTTATCAAAGATTCTATTCCGGAATCTGATTTGAAATCCATTATTGAAAAATCCATCACCTTTCCTGCTCCATTGATATCCTTGGATGAGCAATATCATGTACTGGAATTATTTCATGGGCCATCGCTCGCTTTCAAAGATTTTGGCGCACGATTCATGTCCCAGTTAATGAGTTATTTTAATAAGGATGAAAATCAAGAATTAACAATTTTGGTCGCAACTTCCGGCGATACAGGTGGCGCTGTAGCGGCTGGATTTTATAATACGCCAGGTATTCGAGTGATCATTCTCTACCCTTCTGGTAAGGTTAGTTTTTTGCAGGAAAAACAGCTTACAACGCTCGGTGGAAACGTCACCGCTTTAGAAGTGGATGGCAGTTTTGATGATTGCCAAGCTTTGGTAAAAAAAGCTTTTTTAGATACAGATTTAACGAACAAATTGCGCTTGAGTTCAGCCAATTCTATCAATATTGCAAGGCTTATTCCACAGTCGTTCTATTATTTTGAAGGCTACAAACAAATTCAGGATAAATCTATTCCAGTTATTTTCAGCGTTCCAAGTGGAAATTTTGGCAATCTTACTGCCGGGCTTTTTGCAAAAAAAATGGGACTGCCAATTCATCATTTTATTGCCGCGACCAATGTGAACGATGTTGTCCCCGAGTATCTTCATACTGGCGCATTTCATCCTCGCCCTTCGGTTCGCACTTTATCTAATGCAATGGATGTGGGCAATCCGTCCAATTTTGCACGAATGCTTGACTTGTATTGTTCCACGTGGAACAATATTAAAAATGATATTTCTGGGTATAGCTTTACCGATGGGCAAACCAAAACAGCGATGCGCAAAGTTTCACAGGTCTTCGATTATACGATGGATCCACACGGGGCTGTTGGTTATTTAGCCTTGGAGGCTTACCTCAAAGAAAACTCAAACGCACAAGGTGTTATTTTAGAAACAGCGCATCCAGCAAAATTCAAGGATGATGTAGAAGAAATTCTTGGTAAAGCAATCGAAATTCCTGAGCGATTAGCCAAGTTAGCTCATTATGAAAAGCAAGCTATTAAAATGCAATTTAGTTTTCCCTTCTTCAAAGAATGGTTAATGCAATTTTAGCAAAATGTTCCACGTGGAACATTTCAAGATAAAACTATTCCGAACCATAAGTTTTTATATAAGAGCAAACCAGTAAAATAATGGATTACAGAAACCCAAGCCTGATTGTAGAAAGCAGCAAAACCAAGCCGGGAAGTGTTGGCTGGCGCAGCCCCTCTAATCTGGCAATTATCAAATATTGGGGAAAACATGGAGTTCAGTTGCCTCGCAATCCCTCCATCAGTTTTACATTAGAAAATGCTTATACCAATACCTGGATTGACTACAAGCCGAAAAGCTCAATTGATCCTAACGTATCCCTGGATTTTTTTTTTAACAATCAACCGAATGACGCCTTTAAAGCAAAGGTACATAAATTCTTATCCGGGCTTACTGAAATCTTTCCATTTCTGAAGCAGTTGCATTTAACGATACGATCTACCAATTCTTTTCCACATTCTGCTGGGATCGCTTCCTCTGCATCGAGTATGAGTGCCTTGGCATTATGCCTTTGCAGCATGGAAAAAAACTTGTTTGGTACGCTACAAAAAGAATCCGAATTTAAGCAAAAAGCATCTTATCTCGCTCGCCTTGGGTCAGGTAGCGCCTGCCGTTCCATTTATGGCGGTATGGCTATCTGGGGTGTGACTTCCGAGGTGGAAAATGCGTCTAATGAATATGCTGTACCTTTTTCAGAATTGCATGAAGTATTTAAAACGTATCACGACGACATTTTGATTATTAGCAAAGGCGAAAAAAGTGTATCGAGTAGGGTTGGTCACGAACTAATGGATAGTAATATCTATGCGCAAAATCGCTACGAACAAGCCCGTCAAAGATTTCGGGCGTTGGTGGAAACACTCAGAGTCGGAGATGTAGATACTTTCGGAAAAATAGCAGAAGCGGAAGCGCTATCTTTACACGCTTTGATGCTATTATCGAATCCTGCGTTTATACTTTTAAAGCCCAATACAATTGCTGCGATTGAGAAACTGCAACAGTTCAGAAATGACACTCGACTTCCATTGTATTTTAGTTTGGATGCTGGACCCAATTTACATCTTTTATATCCCGAAAATATCCAAGCCGACGCGAAACGCTTTATCAAAAATGAGCTGGTGCAATATTGCGAAAATGGGCAATACATTGAGGACAAAGTTGGAAAAGGTCCGATAGAATTATAAAATTTACAATATGAAAGTCTGTAAACACTTTATTTTAATTATTTGCATTTTCTTTTTACAAATCGGATGCGCCCAAGTGCCTGCGAAACGTCCTTTCATACAAAACCCAATATTTGATCAAAATCTAACAAGTTTATTGCATTTCTCTGTGCCATTAATTGGCGTAGCAGAATTGAAGAATATTCAAAGCGAAGTTCATATCTTTGACGCACGGGAATGGAATGAATACGAAGTAAGCCATATTGAAGGAGCAGAATATCTGGGATACGACCATTTCGATGAAAAGCGCCTATCAGGTATTCCCAAGGATGCACCGATCGTATTATATTGTTCGGTAGGATATCGAAGCGAGAAAATAGGAGAAAAGCTTCAAAAATTGGGTTTTTCAAAAGTGTATAATTTATACGGAAGTATTTTTGAATGGGTCAACCAGGGCAATCAAATTGTAGATGCATCCGGAAAAGAAACAAATCGTTTGCATACTTACAATAAAGCCTGGAGTCAGTGGGTAGAATCCCAAAAAGCGACTAAAATCTGGTAGCAAATCCATTGCCTAAATTTGAATCATAAAACGCTTTAACAATGATGGATCTTTTTGAAAAAATCAAAACGGATAGAGGCCCGCTTGGGAAATTCTCTGAAATGGCACACGGTTACTATACGTTCCCAAAATTGGAAGGAGAACTTGGAAGTCGTATGAAATTTCAAGGGAAAGAAAAAATTATTTGGAGTCTCAATAATTACCTGGGCTTAGCAAACCACCCGGAAGTCCGAAAAGTGGATGCCGAGGCGGCAGCAGAATGGGGCTTAGCTTACCCAATGGGCGCCCGAATGATGTCGGGAGAATCGAAATACCACGAACAATTAGAACATGAACTTGCAGATTTTGTAAAGAAAGAAGACGCCATGTTGCTGAATTATGGCTATCAGGGTATTATCTCTATTATTGATGCTTTGCTTAGTCGCCGCGATGTGGTTGTTTATGACAAGGATAACCACGCTTGTATTTATGATGGTATCCGAATGCATATTGGCGAGCGGTTTGCTTTTGAGCATAATGATATTGAGAGTTTTGAAAAGCAAATGAAAAAAGCGGTGGTTGCGGCCGAAGCTTCTGGTGGGGGTATTTTGGTTGTCACCGAAGGTGTATTTGGTATGCGTGGAGAACAGGGTATTTTGAAAGAAATCACTGCGCTAAAAGGAAAATATAACTTCCGCCTATTAGTGGATGATGCACACGGGTTTGGTACGCTTGGCAAAACAGGTGCGGGTGCAGGCGAGGAGCAAGGAATACAAGATAAAATTGACCTTTACTTTAGTACTTTTGCTAAATCAATGGCAAGTATCGGTGCATTTGTAGCAGGAGATAAAGAAGTAATGAACTATTTGCGCTACAATACCCGCTCGCAGATTTTTGCGAAATCGCTGCCAATGCCATTGGTTATTGGAAATCTCAAACGTTTGGAATTATTGCGTAAGCACCCGGAATTGAAAGCAAAACTCTGGGAAAATGTAACAAAACTACAGAATGGCTTGCGTGCAAAAGGCTTTGACCTGGGTTATTCCAATACTTGCGTAACCCCCGTTATGATGAAGGGTAATGTAGGTGAAGCTACTGCATTGGTACATGACTTGAGAGAAAACTATGATATTTTTTGCTCTATCGTTATCTATCCTGTCATCCCAAAAGGTATGATGTTGCTGCGTTTGATTCCGACGGCGGTACACACGGATGAAGATATTGAATTGACAGTAAATGCATTTGGTGATGTAGCAGAGAAATTGAAGTCTGGTGCTTATCAAATCGAAGCAGCATTTGATGTTGCACCATAATTTGATGCTTATAAAGCTAATTTTATCGGAAACCTCGTGGATAAAAATCTACGAGGTTTTTTCTTTGTCAAAAATCTTTATTCCCAATAATACAACTATGAGCCCCGAAAAAAATAAATTCAGCCAAATCAAATTAGCCTGCCATTCATTAATTGTAGAAATAACATTTCCAATTGCTTTCCAGATATTGGTTAACCCTAAAAAACAGGTGACGCCAACGATGATTAAAGAAAATATATTAGAAAACGGCTTATTCAGAAAATTCTTTGGAAGCAACTGCTTATCATTCATCGCTAATAATAAAAAGATCGTAACAATCGGCAATAGCACACCATTAATAGCTTGCGCCAGAATGATAGCGGGAATTGGTCTGATGCCTATCAGGCTGAAAAACAATCCAATTATAAAAACAATACCCCAAACTAATCGGAAATTGATGCCAGTACTTTCCCATTTTTTGCCTTGATTTCCTAAAAGAGTACGGCCAGTAATAGCAGCAGCAAGGGGAGCTGTCACACAAGAGGTCATACCTGCTGCAAACAGTCCAAAACCAAATAAAATGACCGCCCAGCTACCCAATTTTGTAGCCATAGCGTTTACCAAAGCTTCGTAACTATAACCCCCGCCCACCAGTGTGCCTGTGAATAAAATAGCTGCCGAAATAATACCCCCAATCAGAATAGCAATTGTAAGTCCAATCCGCATTTCTCTGATATCTTGTCCTTGGCCAATACCGGAAGCCAAAAATAAATTGTATGGAACAATAGTTGTGCCAATCAGCCCAATTATTAGCAAGGAAGAATTTTCAGGAAAAGAAGGAATAAAAGCTGCTTTGGCAATTTCAAAAACTTTAAAATCTGTTTGGAAAGCCACCCAACAAAAGGCAAGTCCCATCAATGCCACCATGCCACCCAAGGTTTTGGCGATGATTTGAACATTCCCCATCCAAAGAAAACCAAGGCCAACCGCCGCCACTGCCAGCGTCAAAAGCCATCTTGGAATCTCTGTAAAAATGAAAAGCAAGCCAGAAACTGCCCCAAGAATATTGCCCATCTGGTAAGCCGCACAGCCGAAAGCAACTGCAAGAAAAAGCCATAACCTTAATTGTTGATTGCGCTCGGAATATTTTAATGCAATAATTTCACCCAAGCTTTTGCCAGAAGCAATGGTAATTCGAGCCGCTGCCTCCTGCAAAACAATCGTAGCAATGGTAGAAAAGGTCAATGCCCATAACAAACTCAATTCAAAATCAGCGCCGGCATTTGATGCGGTCGTGACGGTTCCTGGGCCTATAAAAGCAGCAGAAATAATCGACCAGAATAAAACACTCGATAATCCTTGTCGAAAGGAAATTGTTTTGGGCATGGGTGTTTTTTTTAGATGTTGGATAGTAGATGTTAGGCTTCAGCTGCTTATTGTAAATTTTTCTCACCCCTCGTAATTTGGCGAATTTTATAAGGACGCTTCTGTTGCGACTCAAAATAAGTCCGCATTTGAATTTCGACCACAATCCCTATTGTAATTAATTGAATACCAGCAAGTAATAACATTAATCCCAGGATTAGCAATGGCTTTCCCCAAATATCCTGACCTAATATCTTGAGGATCAGCAAATAAAAATTAATTAATACCCCAATAATGAAAAGTATTACCCCTGAGTTACCAAAGAGGTGCATCGGTTTTTGCATATAACGCTTGAAAAAAAGCATGAGCAATAGATCACTCATCACTTTGAAGGTGCGGCTCAAGCCATATTTCGATTTTCCAAACTTACGCGGATGGTGCTTCACCGATACCTGTGTAATGCGCGCGCCTTCAAGCACCGCCAGTACTGGAATGAAACGATGCAATTCGCCATACAACCCCAGGTCTTTTGCTAAGTCGGCTTTGAAAACTTTCAAGGCACAACCATAATCTCGAAGATAAACACCTGAGCTTCGGCGAATGATAGAATTGGCGATACGACTCGGAATTTTCCTAAGGAACATCCCGTCTTGTCGGTTTACGCGCTCTCCGGCGACCATGTCCCAATCGCCTTCTTCTGCGAGTTGGAGCATCAGCGGTATATCGGTCGGGTCATTTTGCAAATCACCATCCATCGTCACAATATATTCACCGCTTGCATGGTCAATTCCTGCCATGAGCGCCAAACTTTGTCCATAATTTTTCTTTAATTCAATGATTTTCAATCGATCATGCTGAACGGATTTCAAAACCTTTACCGTTTTATCGGTAGAGCCATCATCTACGTAAACGATTTCGTATTCGTAATCCTGTAAAGCTGCCGAAATAGCCTCTATCTGTGGTCGGATATTCTCTTCTTCGTTATAGACCGTCACCACGACGGATAATTTTGGAGACATTTTAAAATTTTAAAATATATAATTATGCCTATAATAGTCGGTTATTTCAATTTTCCTATATCAAAAGTTAAACTGTCGTGACGCATTTTGATTTCAGTTATTTTTTCGTACCCTATTTTTTGATACAAACCCGGATCAAAAATGTAAATCGCATTTGGCTCGAAATCCCCTAATCGGCGTCGCACAATCTGTTGACGTTCATTGGTTAAGTAAAATGAATTGGTCGTTTGAAGTTCTGTTTTTTTGTAAAGGTACAGTTTTTGGTCGGCAAATTTTCGCCCAACATCAATGGAAGTCTGCCTGCATAAATCTCCGAAATCATTCGCATTGCGGTCGGGCAATACAAACCAATTGAATCCGATTCGGAATACCAAGAGAAAAACAATCATTACTGCCAAACGCTCGTTAGGTAATTTCCAATAAAGCCAAAGTAATAATACCAGCGCAGCGCTCACACTTAGTGATTTTAAATATAAATAAGGTACACCTTGGGTTTGCTGCAAAAGTAAAGGTGCAAAGCTACCAATAGCTATTATAATTAAAAAGCTGAAATAAATTTTATCTAAAACTTGAAAAGTAAATGAGTTTTCCTTTTTATGAATATAATATAAATGAATGAATGTAGAAAAAATTAAGGGCGCATGCATCAGCAAGTAGCGCGGATACACCTCAACAGAAGTCCAATAAACAAGAATATTAGCCAAAAAAATCAATAAATTATATGTAATAAATTTATCTTGAAGGATAAGCTTCATAATATTTTTCCGAATAAAATAAACGATCATTAAAGCCCAGGGTAAGAAATGATATATCATTTCAAAAGGAAAAGTAAATAAATGTAATATCGTTTTCCAGATACCAAAATTCACCACTGTTCGCTTGGAGGATTCGGAAAAGAGTGTTTTAAAAACATTGGACAGCGAATTATATTCATTATATATCAAGTAATACCCACCGACTATAGCTACAAAAAGCAGCCCGCCAATAATATGCTGAATCGAAAATAATTTTCTGAACTGTTTTTGATAAATAAAAAATGCCAATAATGTAAATCCTTGAAAAACCACCGCCGGTAAGCCTTTCATTAAGAAACCAAGTGCTGTGAGTAAATAGGAAATCAAGAATAATAACCAAAAGTTTTGTTTTTGATATTGATGATAAATCACCATAAAAGAAGTGAATATCGCCCAAGAAAAGCCAATATCAATAAGCCCCAGCATCGAATCATAAAACAAAATTCGACCACAAGTAATAAGGAAAAATGCATTCAAAAAAGCAATCTTAGCATTATAATGTTTTTTGAAAAAATAATAAATCGTTGCAGCATAACCAATCAAGCAAACCAAAGTTGGAATACGGGCACTAAATTCGCTGATGCTATTGGTCACATTAAAAAAAAGCAGGATGACCCAATTATAGAGTGGCGGCTTGTTATAATAAAATTCGCCATTGAGCGTAGGAGTAATGTAGTTACCGGAGAGTTTCATTTCCAGTGCCACAAGGGAGCGAATCGCTTCATCGTCAATGAAGGCAAGCAAACCCAGATTGATAAGTAGCGCCGGAGCGAGTAAAACAATAGCCGCAATGGGTAACCATTTTGACAATTGTTGATGGTATGTATTCTGGCTTGTCGCGTCCGGCATTTGGCATTTGTTTTACAAAATTTTCGCAAAAGTAATGAAATTTGAAAAAACGCCTTTATTTTGCGATAAACTCAATTTTTTGATAATGAGGTGGCTATGCTTTTCTTTCTTTATCAATTTTTCAACGATTGCTTTTGCACAAAAATATATAGCTGCTGACAGTAAGGAATGGCTCGATGTACAAGTGCTTGATTCTACGATTATTATCGATATTCGCTACGCGACGACGAATAACTTCATGAAAGAAAAAGTGTATGATTGCGGTCGTTGTTATCTTCGGGCAGAGGTTGCAAAAACGATTGTAAAAATACATCAGGAATTACAAAAGCAAGGTTTGGGTTTGAAAATGTTCGATTGCTATCGCCCAAGGCCTTACCAGTGGCGGCTTTGGAATAAAGTACCAAATCCGAATTATGTAGCTGACCCGCGCAAAGGATCGATGCACAATCGCGGTTCGGCAGTAGATCTGACAATTGTGGATGCCTATGGTAAAGAATTGAACATGGGTACCGAATATGATTATTTTGGCAAAGAAGGGCATCACGATTATACCAATCTTCCGAAAGAGGTATTGAAAAACCGAATATTACTAAAAAAAATAATGGGAGATTTTGGTTTTCAATGGATTCGAACCGAGTGGTGGCATTATTCATATAAACCGAGATCGTATGCGCTTTCCGAAGTTTTGTGGAATTGTGAATAAACGCTGAAACAAGGATACTGTATTCCCAAAACAATCGTGTTAAGAGAACGTTATTGCTTTTGTGAATGCCTTATTTTTTTAGCATATTTCGCATTTCTATCGAAAAAGCACTAAACCCGATTTGTCTATTCATTATAAAATAATCAAAAATGACGCAGATAGCCTACAAGTCTGATGTGGAAGCAGTGGATGCACTGGCGCAGTCGTATCGTGACTTGTCAAAAGAAATTGCAAAAGTAATTGTCGGTCAAGACGAAGTTGTAAAAACGGTTATTATTTCGCTATTTAGTAATGGTCACAGTTTGCTGGTCGGTGTGCCGGGTTTGGCTAAAACCTTGTTGGTGAGTACCATTTCTGAAGTGCTGGATTTGGAGTTCAAACGAATTCAGTTTACGCCCGACTTAATGCCTTCTGATATTACCGGTACGGAAATTTTGGATGAGGATCGGCATTTCAAATTCAATCGCGGCCCGCTTTTCGCAAACATTGTATTGGCGGATGAAATCAACCGTACACCACCCAAAACGCAAGCAGCATTGCTCGAAGCGATGCAAGAACGCTCGGTAACAGTAAGTGGTGCAAAGCATTTGCTCCCTTCGCCATTTTTTGTGCTGGCGACACAAAACCCAATTGAACAAGAAGGCACTTACCCACTACCGGAAGCCCAACTCGATCGCTTTATGTTTAATATTCCTTTGGATTATCCATCTTATGAGGAAGAATTGCAAGTGGTGAAAGGCACTACGAGTTTGCAAAAATTTGAGCTCTCTCATGTAGTAACAGGTCCGCAAATCCTTTCTTATCAGCAATTGATTCGCAAAATTCCGATTGCGGATAATGTGCTGGAATATGCAGTTTCATTAGCAACCAAAACGCGTCCGGGTACACCTCGCGCTACGACCTTGGTGAACGACTATATTTCCTGGGGTGCAGGGCCTCGCGCTTCGCAATATTTGGTATTGGGTGCTAAGTGTCATGCCGCTATTCGTGGAAAGTATTCGCCCGATATGGAAGATGTGCAGGCAGTTGCAAAGTATGTATTGCGCCATCGCATCGTACGAAACTATAAGGCAGAAGCTGAAGGTATTACCGAAGAAAAGATTATCGAAAGTCTATTATAACCATTGCAATAACTTTGTAAAAATATCGAAAGCGGCTGAAGTAAATCTTTGAGCCGCTTTTGCATTTCACGCCAAAACGATTCTGAAGCGCATCTGTTTTAATGATAAAAATTTTTGTTTATTTTATGCGCAAAAAACCATTCCTGATAATGAACAGTTCGAAAATAATTGCTTTAACCAAATTTTTTGTTTTTTCGCTCGCGGTCTTGTTTGGCAGTATATCTTGTACGCAGGAAGCTCGTGAAACCTTGCGAGCGACGCCGCTGGCTTTCGGCGATGTGAACAGCTTGGCAGTAATAACTGATAAATCAATGTGGGAAGGCCCTGTGGGCGATACAATTCGGAGTTATTATGCTTCTGCCTATTTGATCTTACCCCAGCCGGAACCGATGTTTGATCTGTTAAATTTTTCACCTGAGGACCTGAAGGCTGTGCCGCCCAATCGGGAAAGGCGTCATTACTTAATCGTTGCGAATCTTAGTGACATGAGTTCGCCTACTACTCAATTAGTGTTGGAAGATATTGGATCGGAAGGTGCTCGACGCGCAAAGGAAGACCCGACTTATAGTACCGTAGTTGGTCGAGATAAATGGGCAAAGGGGCAGCTTTTGGTTTATCAATTTGCTCATTCAGATGATGTTTTGATCGAAAATATCAAAAAAAATTTTCCGGCAATCGGCAAAAGAATCAACAAAGCAGATGAATCAAAAATTGATGCCACCTTGTTCATTGACGGCGAAAACCAAAAGCTTTTGGACGAGGTACGTCAAAAGTTAGAAGTCGAAATTCGTATTCCGAAAGATTATTTTTTGGCATTAAGCAATAATGACATCATCTGGATACGAAAAGAAACGCAAAAGTACAGTAGTAATTTGATGTTGAAAAAATTGAAATACACCGATCAAGCGCAATTGAGCAGAGAAGGGATAAAAGCAGTAACGGACTCAATCGGTAGAAAATATGTTTCTTCGCAACTTCCTGATACTTATATGAAAATTAACGACGTGGATCTCCCGATGTTTGTAGATGCTAAAACCATCAATGGCAAATACGCATTGGAAGCACGGGGCATCTGGGAAATGGAAAATGATTTCATGGGCGGCCCTTTTATCAGTTATCTTTTTCATAATCCTGACAAAGGGGAGTTGCTTTTCGTAGAAGGTTTTGTCTATGCCCCCGGCGAAGACAAGCGAGACATTGTACAGAATTTGGAGTATCTAATTTCTTCGGTGAAATTTTAAATAGAAGGCTTGTGCCACATTTCAGAAATATGGCACAAGCCAAGCTTTGCTATTGGGTGTAAGCCAAGCTTTTATGAACAAAAGCAGTCAAATCAGCCCCTTTCAGCATTCCTTGATTGAGTAAAGCAAGATCATACAAGTAGCGAGCAAAATCCTTTTGCAATCCTTCATCCTTTTCATTGACCAATTTTTGAGCGACCAATGGGTGATTGGAATTGATTACCACATTAAAAGAATCCGGAAAATCACCCCAGGACATTCCTTGCATCGCCTGCATTTCCTTCATTCGACGCATAAATTCGGGTTTGGTAATGATCACTGGCAAATCCTCGGGTGACATCGCCTTCAGCACTACCGAGCCGCCTTTATCTTTGGCAAGCAAGCCTTCAAAAATATTTTTTACTTGTTCTTGCTCTTTTTCACTGAGTACCGATTCTTGTGTTTCATCTTTTTGAATTAGGTGATCCACTGTATCAGAATCTACCCGAACGAAAGTCACGTTTTCCAATTTATATTCAAGATGCTGTATAAAATGATTGTCAATGACTGTATCCATCAACAAAACATCATAACCTTTTTTGCGACAAGCTTGGATAAACACATCATGCGCCTCCGGTTGGTGGGTGTATAACATAATCACCTTATCGTACTTATCGGTTTGGCTAGCTTTAATCTTTTCTTTGTAGGCGTCAATAGTAAAATATTGGCCATCCACATTTTTTAACAGGGCAAATTCTATCGCCCTTTCATGGAATTTTTCATCCGAAAGCATTCCATATTTTACAAAAACGCCTAAATCGCTCCATTTTGACTCAAAGGCCTCTCGATCTTTTTTGAACAATTCACTCAGTTTATCTGCTACTTTTCGAGTAATGTATCCTGTGATTTTCTTTACATTTTGATCACTCTGCAGCGCACTACGTGATACATTAAGCGGAATATCAGGCGAATCAATCACGCCTTGCAACAGCATCAAAAACTCAGGTACAATATCTTTCACATCATCAGTCACATACACCTGATTACTGTACAACTGGATTTTATTCTTCTGAGCCTCGAATGCATTACCCAATTTTGGGAAATAAAGAACGCCCGTCAAATTAAATGGATAGTCGATATTCAAATGAATCCAAAACATTGGAGCTTGACTGAAAGGATGCAGTTCTTCATAAAAACTCTTATAATCTTCGTCGCTTAAATCGGTCGGCGTTTTTTTCCATATAGGATGGGTGTTATTTATAATATTATCAACATCAATTGTTTGGGTCTGTTTATCCTCACCTTCGCCTTCTTCTACCGTCTCTTTCTTTGTACCAAACTTAATAGGGATCGGCAAGAAACGACAATATTTATTTAGCAATTCCTGGATTCGATATTCTTCCAGATACGAAGCAGCATCATCACTGATGTGTAAAACGATATCGGTGCCTCGCGTTGCTTTATCATTCGGAACAATCGTGTACTCCGGGCTACCATCACAACTCCAGGTCACAGCTTCTGCGCCTTCTTTGTAAGATTTCGTAATGGCTTCCACTTTATGCGCCACCATAAACGCCGAGTAAAAACCAAGCCCAAAATGCCCAATGATATTGCCCGTATCGTTTTTATATTTTTCCAAAAATTCGCTGGCGCTGGAAAACGCCACTTGATTCAGGTATTTATTCACCTCTTCTTCGGTCATCCCGATGCCTTTATCGCGAATAGTGATCGTTTTTTGATCCTTATCCAATATAATCTCAATGGTCAAATCACCCAATTCGCCCTTTGCTTCGCCCCGCGTGGCAAGCGCTTTCAGCTTTGTGGTGGCATCTACTGCATTAGAAATCAGCTCTCTTAGAAAAATTTCCTGATCGGAATAGAGATATTGTTTAATGATCGGAAAGATATTTTCGGTTTGTACAGATATAGTTCCTTTTTGCATAATGGATCGTTTTGGTTTTGTTTGCACTTTTTCAAATGTTGTGCCAGTGTAAGCAAACTGACAATTTGGCGTAAAAATGCTATTTTAACTACCAGATTTGCAGCTATTTGTATCTATTTGAAAAAAAATTTTGACATTTACTTAGGAAATCTTTAATTTGCAGGCATTATTAGAGCTTTGCACAATTTACCAGCTATTTATTCTTTTAAAGAGAGGCTTTCCTAAAAAGCGCAGCAAATCTTAAGCTGCCTATTTTTTCATACCAAAATATTTTCTCTACGGCTATTGCTTTGACTTGATTCAAAGAATCTTTTGTCGTGTATTTTCTATACGGCAATCAAAATACATTTTTAACGCTCGAAGATGCTTAGGTCAGAAATGACCAATAGTAGGGAGTGAGCGAGGTCGGTCAATGGGGGGTTTAGACTCGGCTTTTAGCTCACTCCAATTTTTATTTTTTATCTACCTTTATACGCTCATCTCGATTGGCTAATCCCCAAGAGGTATAAAATACAAGCTTGCCAATTTTTTCCATTTTTTTAAGGTCAATTTTTTCCGGGGTGTCCGATGTGCGGTGGTAATCAGTGTGCGTGCCGCTGAAATAAAAGATAGCGGGAACGCCTTTTTCTGCAAAATTGTAATGATCGGAGCGGTAGTAATATCGGTTGGGGTCACTTTCTAGGTTATAGGTATAATCCAATTCTAACTGGGTATGGGTAGTATTCGCATTTTCATTAATTTGGTGTAGTTCCGAACTTAATCGATCCGCGCCAATCACATAGATATAATCAGGATTTCCAGCGTGCTTTTCATCTGTCCGACCAACCATATCCACATTTACATTGGCGATGGTATTTTCTATTGGAAAAACAGGATTTTCAGCATAAAATTTTGATCCTAATAAGCCTTTCTCTTCTCCAGAAACCAACATGACTAACACGCTCCGCCGCGGCCCTTGCCCTATTTTTTTGGCTTCTTGAAAAGCCTGACAAATTTCCAAAACCGTAGAAGTGCCGGAAGCATTGTCGTCCGCTCCAAAATAAATACTCTCACCTCGCTTGCCAAGATGATCGTAATGCGCAGTAATGACAACCAATTCATCCTTGAGTTGCTCGTCCACTCCTTCAATGTAGCCAAGCACATTTTCGCCTTCCAACGACCGCACATTTTTACGCAGTTGAAGGCCAAAATCACAAGCAATACTTACGCTTTCTGCCTTTCCTTTGCGAATGATTTTTTTACGAGCCTTAACAAGGCTATTAAATTGATTTCCCACTATTTTTTTAGCCAGCGTTGAGGATAGAAAAACACTATTGGCTACTTCTTTCTCTATTTGCGCATCGGTGAATTGTACTTCATAACCCGACAGGCTTTGTTGTGCATTTTTTAATAAATTCTCTTGAAAATCGCTATCAATAAAAAGCACGGCTTTAACACCTTTTGCTTTGGCAACTTGCAGCTTTTTCTTCCAGTTTTTGGTCCAATCAGAGGTGTCGGACGTACCGGTCACAAAGGAATTGCCATCTTTATCTATTGGCTCACCATCGTATATCAAGATCACTTTATTCTTTACATCCGCATTTTCATAATCACTATATCGCTCATCATCAATGCCATAGCCAAGAAAAACAATTTCATTGGTAGCAAAACTATCGAGATTGGTATTGTAATATGGAATTGCGTAAAAATCTTTTACAGAACGGAAAGTTTCGCCATTAATACCCAGGCTTATTTTTTCCCAATTTTCGGTGCGGTAGGTCACTTTCTGAAAATAAGTTCCCTGATCGCCAATTGCAGGAAGTCCATAATTTTTGAACACACTGGAGATGTAATCGGCTGCCTTTTTTTGACCTGGTTTGCCAGTTTCGCGGCCTTCCATTTCTGATGAAGCTAATGTGAAAAGATGCGTTTTGAGGTCTTCTTGATTAATATGCTTGACAAAATTCTCAGGATTAGCACCTATCCAAGCACTGCTTTGTGCAAATAAACCATTGACAAAGAGCAAACTGTAAAGAATAATAATAATTCGCATTATAACATTTTTAAATAAAGGTAATTTAAACTGCTGACAAAGAGCAATATTCAGAGAAAAATCAGCAGAAAAGATAAATTTGGCAGGCAAAAACACAAAAGCCTTGGAAAATCGACCAAGGCTTTTGTATTTTGAAAATATTGATTTTGAATCAACATTTATTGATTAGGAGGAGGGGGTATAGATTCGGGTTGGGTTTGATTCAATTGATATGGGGCAAATTTATTTTGCAATTCCTGCAAAAATTCATTGTCACCAGCATTTTTTACTCGTTGCAACATCGTTTCCATTGTCTGATAAGCCAAGCCATAATCCTGTCGGAAACTCGAGTCAATCGTATCAGGATCAAGCGATTCATAAAACCGCAAAAATTGCTCCAATTGATCTGCGAGAATCGCCAGATGTGGTTTTGCTTTTTCGTAAGCACCCGCCTGGAAATAGGCATTCAAAATGTACATAGTACGATAATCGTACGGGAAGTTTTTATGCGGGAAAGCCTCAAAGTATTTATCCGTCAACTGAACCGCTTTTGTAGTATCCCCTTCCTGAATAAGTGTAGCTGCTCCACGCAATATTAAAGTTTGTATGCTTTGTACACTCGGCGTATAGCTGCGATCCACATACATTTCATATTTATCAAAATTGCCCCAACGGAATTTATTCATTACGTTGTTATAAACAGCCTCTGTATCTACTCGCCCACTACCGATAATTCCGAACGTAGGATCACCTTGCGAACGTATGGGTGTCAGGCGCAACGCTAAACCTTCCAGTTTCATAAAATCCTGCAAACCATATAATTTATCTGGGCGGCAAGTGACCGCAAAATAAACCGGACGCTCAAACATATTGGATGCAATAATATCCAAAACAGCGATATCATCTTTCAAAAGATAATAATCATTGGCTGTGATATCCAAGGGCATCCGATCAGGTACATTAGCAGAATCTGCAAGAGTTATCGCGCCTTCTGCTAATAATTTTGCTCGATCTACTGGTATAAAGACATTTTTAGAATAATAGTAACTATCGGTTGACCTACCCGATTGCAATGGCACTGGATGATCTTCAGCAATAAATTTCAAAAAGTCTTGTATAGAAACTGCTGGGTCCGGTGTATTAGGATTCTGGTCACCATCAACGTATAATACTTGATTGCGCTTACTTCCGCGTAAAACATTAGAAGAAATGCTCATTTTAATCGCTGGCGAGTCATTGACCTTACGACGCAACAAATCTATGTACCAATCCACTGCAATTAAACTAAGATTCACTACACGCACATCTGTTCTAATACCTTCTACCTCTTGGGCATACCAGAGTGGGTAAGTATCATTATCGCCATAAGTAAAAATAATAGCATTTGGCGCACAGGACTCCAGGAAATTAGTGGCATAATCCCTGGCGCCTGTGTGATTACGGCGGCTTTGGTCATCGTAGTTTTGGGTAGCCATTAAAATCGGAGCAATCAAAACAATCACGGTGGCAATGGCAGCGGGAATTATTCCATTCAGCTTCAAGCGCGTTCTTACCAATTCAAATATGGCTAAAACCGCCATTCCGATCCAAATACAGAAAGTAAAGAACGAACCCGCCAATACATAATCACGCTCACGAGGTTCATTCGGTGGTTGGTTAGAATAAATAATGATACCGATACCGGTAATCACAAACAAGGCCAACAAGCCAAGGGCATCATTCCTGCGACGATTGAAATGGAAAAACAAGCCAACCAAACCAAAAAGGAAAGGCAACATATAATATTTGTTGTAGGCTTTGTCATTCTTTTTTACATCGGGTAGCTCATTCATATTATATAGACGAGCCTCGTCCAAAAATTTAATGCCCGAAACCCAATGACCGCTTGATTTATCCCAAGGGTAAAATCCTTGATCCCCATTTTGTCTTCCTGCAAAATTCCACATAAAATAGCGCCAATACATCCAACCCAATTGATAACGAACCATAAAGCTTATATTATCAGCTTGATTTGGTCGCCCGGCAGGTAAAGGTTTATTTGGGTCAAGTCCCATCCATTGTTTGTAAAGTTGCCCTCGATTCTGGCTATAATCGCCCATGCGGGGGAAGAGCATTTTATCCGCTTCATCATATTCGTAGCTAATCTTATAATCTGTATATTCATATCGGTCACCCACCCTGCCGTAGCGCTCTGTAATTTCACTTTTAACTGGTTGCGCCTCAAAATGCGGCCCACGCAGCAGCGCACGTTCGCCGTATTGCTCGCGGTTGAGGTAAGGAATCAAGCGTAGGGCGTCGTCTGGGGCGTTCATATTAATCGGCGTATCCACGTTGGCGCGCACCACCACTACACCGATTGTAGAAAAGCTAATAATTACTAAAGTCGTAGCTAAAAACGCTAATTGAAGAAGTGGTTTATGTTTTTCACTCAAGGCTGCTATTCCAAAAATAAGAGCGGCTATGATAAATCGCGTTGATCTACTTGAAACAGTTAAATCTTCATTTGACCCGAAACTCATAAGAAAAAAAACCGTAGCCAATCCGCCTAAAATATAAAGGGGCGTTTTTGATTTAAAGACATCATGAACATATAATAAAGGAATGGCAATAATTGCAGCAACGATTATCAATGTTGGTATTAAGCCAGAGTGAAATGGTAACCCCAAACTATTAACGGTCATTAATTCCAACTCTCCCCATAACATAGGGATACCAACAATAATCAACTTTTGAATCAAGCCAATTATCACCACGCCAATAGCCGCCGCCACTGCCATACCAAGAAAGGTGATATTTTTATATTTTTTGAAATAGTAAAACAAAGCCAACGCCGGAAAAGTAAGAATACTCAATAAGTGAACACCCGTCGAAAGACCAGCAGCATATACTGTAAACAGCAACCAACGATCTGATTGAGGGGTATCTGGTAAGCTATACCATTTAATCATTCCCCACAAAGTCAACGTGGTGAAAAAAGTGGACATGGCATATACTTCACCTTCTACTGCCGAAAACCAGATTGAAGCTGTAAACGCTGTGCTTAAGCCTGCTACTACACCAGCGCCTGATACCGCAATCGTTTGTCCTTTATCCATTTCCTCTTCTCTACCTACCAAAGCCAGCTTCCCAAGCATAATCGTTACCCAACAGATCATTGCAGCAGCAAAAGCAGTACAAAGTGCTGACATCAAGTTGACCGAAAAAGCAATATCTTCGGGATTATCTGAAAATATATCGGCTACCCAAGTGAACATCCGCCCGATCAGCGCAAACAATGGCGCTCCTGGAGGGTGAACTACCTGCAATTTGTAAGCACCAAGAATAAATTCCCCGCAGTCCCAAAGGCTTCCGGTAGGTTCTACCGAATAGCCTAAAACCGCAGTAGCAATAACAAATACAAGCCATCCGGCAATATTGGTAATAAGTTTATTTGCATTCATTGAAACGGAAATTAAATAGTAAAATATCAAGCTAAATGCCATCAGAACAGAAGCCGAAACGCACAGCCGTCTGGCTTCTATTGTTTGACATCTAATAATCTCAAATTTGAACTGCAAAGCTAAAAAAATATTGCCAAGAAAGAGGCTGATAACAACGCAGCAAAACCGCAAAAAATATTGTTTTAATCTTGAAAACCAATTTAAAGTCTAATTTTGCACCAAAGCATTAGCATTATGCGCTTACTTATCACCATCATATTACTCTATTTTGCTTACAAATTGTTCGTAGCGCCTTTGATTCAGGGTTTAAAATCGCCCAAAAATCAAGATGAAATCAAACCACCTTCAGGTAAGAAAAAAAATGATGATTATATTGATTACGAGGAAGTTGATTAAAATATGACTTTAAAAGAATTCAAAATCGGCGATTTGGTTTTGTATAAAAACAACCAATTGATCGCTTTTAATAAGCCTGCCAATGTGCCTGTGCAAGATGACAAAACAGGGGATAAATCCTTACTCAGCTTGGGTGAAATTTACGCCAAATCTTCTTTGCATCTAATTCACCGGCTCGACCGGCCGGCAACAGGGGTGGTGCTTTTTGCAAAAACGGAAGGTGCTTTAATTACTTTGAACGAGCAATTTCAAAATAAGGAAGTTCGCAAGACATACCTTGCCGTTGTGAAAAATTCGCCGCCAAAATCGGAAGATATGCTCGTTCACTTTTTGAAGAAAAATGAGCGCCAAAACCGTTCTTCTGCTTCTGAAACCGAAATGTCTGACAGCAAAAAAGCTGTACTGCATTATAAAATTATCAAAAGCATCGAAAACTACCACTTGCTGGAAATTGACTTAATCACAGGACGACATCATCAGATACGCGCACAACTTGCTGCCATCAACTGCCCTGTAAAAGGCGACGATAAATACGGTTTCAAAAGAGCCAATCCTGATCATTCGATTCATCTGCACGCTTGGAAACTCCAATTTCGACATCCGGTTTCGGGAGAAATGGAAGAAATTGTAGCACCAGTGCCCTCGGAAGATGCGGTTTGGAAGGCCTTTGATATTTGACCTTTATATTTTTATGGAAATCATTCTAAAATATTTTCCCAATCTCACGGAGCATCAACAAGATCAATTCGCCCAATTAGGCGCTTTGTATCGTGATTGGAATGCCAAAATCAACGTCATTTCGCGCAAGGATATTGAGCATTTGTATGCACATCATGTGCTGCATTCACTGTCTATTAGCAAAGTTGTCCAATTCAAATCAAGCGCAAGCATACTCGATATTGGTACAGGTGGCGGTTTTCCAGGTATTCCGCTGGCAATCATGTTCCCCGAAACAAAATTTACTTTATTGGATGGCACGCGAAAAAAAATTACGGTGGTGCAAGAA
This sequence comes from Saprospiraceae bacterium, assembly GCA_033761835.1. Lineage (GTDB taxonomy): Bacteria > Bacteroidota > Bacteroidia > Chitinophagales > Saprospiraceae > JADJNW01. Next base: position 4,331 of record JANRME010000101.1, on the reverse strand, counting down.
GTAGCCAACGGTATTAGTTTGAAAAATGTGACAGCATTGCATCAAAGAGCAGAGGAATTCAAACAACAAAAGTTCGATTTTGCGGTAAGCAGAGCGGTAGCGCCTTTGGAAAAACTGGTGGAGTGGAGTTTTCGCCTCATCAAACAAAAAGATCAGCAACATATTTTACCAAATGGCCTGATTACTTTGAAAGGTGGTGATATAGATGCAGAAATAAAGGAACTTCCGAAAGGTTTTTATACCGAAGTGTACCCATTGTCCGATTTTTTTGAAGAGGAATATTATCAGGAAAAATATGCAGTGTATGTGCAAGCGTGAAAAGTGTCATGGTATTTTTTTTGCAATAGTGTTATAGTTTCAGGAATTTTCAAATATTGGCTTATAACTATTTGAAATTTGTAAAAAATTCAGTATTTTGTTTTTTATTTTATTTTAAAATCAAAATTTATAAGCCATGAAAACCCATTCCAGAGAAATTATGATTTATTACAATCCGGAATCGAGTGCTGATCGCCGTACCGTGGCTTTTGCACAAACGATCACTACACACGTCAAAACGTATGCCTTTTCCAAGTCACCTTCTACCAGTACCAGTTGGCAACAAATTATCTCTGCACTCAACGTGCATCCGAAAGAATTACTCAACAAAGCGCATCCTTATTATCAAAAATTTATTCGTGGCCGAGAATTTGACGATGAAGGCTGGCTGAATGTATTGAAATACAATCCTGAACTGATCAAAGCACCGATTGCTGTACGTGGCGACCGTGCTATTGTTTGTACGACTCCTACCGATATTTATAAATTGACTGTTTGAATCACTTCGCTTTTCTGATGGCTTTTTCTTACTTTTGGCGAAAAGAATATCCATGACTTCGTTTGAAATAGAAGGTAAACTCCACAAGGTTTTTGACACTGAAAACAAGACCAGTTCATTCCAAGCTCGAGAATTTGTGATCGAAATTGCCGATGGCAATTATTCCCAGTTTGTTAAATTTCAATTGGTGCAGGATCGCTGCGCTTTGGTTGATAATTTAAAAGAAGGTGAAATCATCAAGGTTTCTTTCGACCTGCGTGGTCGGGAGTGGCAGGGCAAGTATTTTACTAATCTGAATGCCTGGCGAGTAGAAAAAGCGCAAGCTGGTGGAGCTAAATCAACGCCGCCGGCTACCGAGAATGCTGCTGACTTTCCAAGTGCATCGGATGAACCCGCTTCGTTTGACGACGATCTACCGTTTTGAAAAATCGCTGTATTTTAAAAATTGGAAAACTCCCGAATCAAAATGCGTGTTCTCATCCTATGAGAATATTGTTTTTTTATATTTTTCTTTCCGCAAGTCTTCAGGGGCAAGCGCAAATCCTGACAGGCATCAGCACGAAATGGAGCGATTCTTTTCGGGAATGGATTATTTATACAGAAGAACAGGATATAGAAGGCGAGCTCAAAATGCGCTGGCAATTGGACAACGACTGGACCGAATGGGAATATCGACTCGGCGATGCAACGGGCACAATCAAAGTGAAATGGCGTGATAACCCAAACGAATGGGAACTGCGTGGCAGTAACGAAATCGTGACCATGCGTACCCGTTGGATCAATGATCCCCGCGAATGGCGGATTGACGGTAATATTGATTTTATGCTAAAAAGTCGATATGGCAATATTCGTGACGAATGGGCCATTGAAGATGATCGCAATGGCTTTTTTGAAATGATCACCGCCTGGGAAGGCGACCCCAGAGATTGGTCGATCAAAGATGAACTCGACGAATCCGTAGGGTTACCCACCAAATTGGCGATGGTATTCACCGTTATTTTTAACAGTTCTCCTAAGTGGTAGGGCTCGGTCACCCGATCTCCAAGTCCCTTATTCTTTAAGTCTAATATGCTCTTGCAAACAATACCCTTTGTTTGGAAGGTTTTCCTGTCAAAATACACTTGCCGTCTTCCATTTCATTATTCAATGGAATGCAGCGAATGGTTGCTTTGGTCAATTCTTTGATTTTATCTTCGGTCTCGCCCGTTCTATCCCAATGCGCCAAAACAAATCCGCCTTTGCCATCTAACACTTCCTGAAACTCTTCAAAAGTATCCACTTTGGTCGTATGCGATTCGCGATAAGCCAGTGCTCGGTTGAACAAGTTTTGTTGAATATCTACTAATAGATTTTCAATATAATCAGCGATACCATCCACGGAAACAGACATTTTTTCCTTCGTGTCGCGGCGTGCCACTTCAATCTGATTATTTGCCAAATCGCGTTCGCCAATACCCAAACGTACAGGAATGCCGCGCATTTCATGTTCTGCAAATTTAAAACCTGGACGATTTTTCAAATCCATATCATATTTCACCGTAATGCCTTTTGCACGCAGTTCCCGTATAATTTTTTCGGCGGCTTCACTGATTACTTCATTTGGCTTTGGGATTGGTACAATCACTACTTGTATTGGTGCGAGTTTCGGGGGCAATATCAAGCCTTCGTCATCGGAATGCGTCATAATCAATCCCCCAATCAGGCGAGTCGAAACGCCCCAGGATGTCGCCCAAACATATTCTTGCTGGTTATTTTCATTTGAAAAAGTCACGTCGAATGCTTTCGCAAAATTTTGACCTAAAAAGTGCGAAGTGCCAGCCTGTAAAGCCTTTCCATCTTGCATCAATGCTTCGATACAATAAGTATCTTCTGCTCCAGCGAAACGCTCGTTGAGTGTTTTCACACCTTTGATAACAGGCATTGCCATCCATTCTTCTGCGAATTTGGCATAGATATCCAAGATTTTCAGCGTTTCTTCCACTGCTTCTTGAGAAGTAGCGTGCGCGGTATGTCCTTCTTGCCAAAGAAATTCTGCTGTACGCAAAAACAAACGCGTCCGCATTTCCCAACGCACCACATTGGCCCATTGATTGATAAGCAAAGGCAAATCCCGATAAGAGCTAATCCAATCGCGATAAGTATTCCAAATCACCGTTTCCGAGGTCGGCCGAATGATAAGTTCCTCTTCCAATTTGGCTTCTGGATCAACGATTACGCCGCCACCATTAGGGTCATTTTTCAAGCGGTAATGCGTGACCACTGCGCATTCTTTGGCAAAACCCTCTACGTGAGCAGCTTCTTTACTCAAAAAACTTTTTGGAATGAACAAAGGAAAATAAGCATTGACATGCCCAGTCTCTTTGAACATCCTATCCAACTGATCGCGCATATTCTCCCAAAGTGCATACCCGTTTGGGCGAATGACCATACAGCCCCTTACTGGCGAATTGTCTGCCAATTCTGCTTTTTTTACAATATCAATATACCATTGTGAATAATCTTCGCTTCTACTGGTTATTTCCTTTGCCATGATTGATTTACAATTTAGGATGGGATGTACGATTTTTTCTAAAAAAATGTTACTTTTGAACGTTTTCAACCGTCTTAACAATTGTTAAAGTTTCCTTTTTAAGGACTTTAACAAGACAAATCTTGAATTTAAAAGACCTTTAACACAAAAATCGGCACAAAAGTAATAATTTAGGTGTTGCAAGCAGTAAGAGTGTTATGGTAATTACGACAAAAATTTAAAACATGAAAAATATCAAACATTTGGTAATGTTGTTGTCCTTGATTTTGATTGGGGCGAGCGGGCTGTACGCACAGCACGATGATATGTATTACGACCCTAAGAAGGACAAGGGCTTCTTTGACAACTATAAACCAAATAAGAACACTTATTCTGACAAAGATTATTCCTATGAAGATGAGGAATATTATGACGATGAAGAATATGACTATTATGATGATTACGATTATTATTATTCTTCGCGCATTCGTCGTTTCCATCGTCCATATTACGGATTCAGCTTCTTTGATCCGGTTTATGTAGATATGTTCTACTATGATCCATTTTTATCGCCCGGAATGACGATGCTCATCTACGACGATGTATTTGCTTTTAATAGCTGGTATCGCTTTAACAGATGGAATAATTGGAACAGGTGGAATCGCTGGAATAACTTTGGTTGGCACGGTGGAAATTCCATCAATTTCAACTTCAATTTCGGCTATAGTCCTTGGAATAGCTGGGGTTACAACTCCTGGAATCGTTGGGATCCCTGGTATAGCTATAACAGTTGGAATTCACCGTTCTCCGTCTATAATTATTACAACTTTGGAGGAGGTGGTTATTACTGCCCACCTACTTGGGGCAACAACTATGTTTACAATACGGTCAATAACATCCGCGATAATACTTACTACGGCCCGCGCATGGGTGGTACTACCAAAACACCTGGGCTCAATGGACGCGAAATTCGCCGTGAAACACCAACCGATGTGACCAATTCTT
>JANRME010000100.1:0-28251 GCA_033761835.1 Saprospiraceae bacterium | reverse complement strand
ATGGCAAAGGAAATCGAAACGTTTATAAAGATACAAGCCAAAGGTGGTCAAGCCAATCCGTCGCCGCCTATCGGGCCTGCTTTGGGTTCAAAAGGTGTGAACATCATGGAGTTTTGCAAGCGTTTTAACGCGGCAACCCAGGAGAAGCAGGGACAATTGTTACCGGTGATTATCTCTGTTTATAAGGACAAGTCCTTTGATTTTGTAATTAAAACACCGCCTGCTTCGATCCAATTGATGGAAGCTGCTAAGATCAAAAAAGGCTCGGCAGAATCGAACCGCAAAAAAGTAGGTTCGGTTACTTGGGATCAGGTGCGCACGATCGCAGAAATCAAAATGCCCGATTTGAATGCTTTTACGATTGAGTCGGCCATGAAAATGATCGCAGGCACGGCCCGGAGCATGGGTTTGAACGTAACAGGTACGCCACCTTGGGGCGGATCGCAGGATAGTGATAATTGATTTTTTTTTTGGACAATAGACTTTAGGTGAGCTTTGTTTTACTATTTTCAAAAACACTAAGGTCTATAATCTAATGTCTTAATAAATAGGGAGTTCTGATCTTTAAAATCGGAATGCTATTACCTAAAAACATTTTACAAAATGGCAAAAGTAAGCAAAAAGCGCGCTGCCGTTAATACCAAAGTAGATCGCACCAAGCTCTACACACTGGATGAGGCAATGGCGTTGGTAAAAGATGTAAATACCACCAAATTCAATGCTTCGGTGGATTTGCACGTTCGTTTGGGAGTTGACCCACGTAAAGCAGACCAAGCAATCAGAGGCACCGTATCGCTTCCACATGGCACCGGTAAAACCAAGCGCGTATTGGTATTATGTACGCCCGACAAGGTAGATGATGCCATTGCCGCAGGCGCGGATTATGCTGGTTTGGACGAATATATTACGAAGGTACAAGGCGGCTGGACCGATGTGGACGTGGTGATTGCCATGCCACAAGTAATGGCGCAAGTAGGTAAGATTGGCCGTATTTTGGGGCCTCGCGGTTTGATGCCCAACCCAAAGACCGGTACGGTTACGCAGGATGTGGGCGCGGCAGTTAAAGAAGTAAAAGGCGGTAAAATCTCTTTCCGAGTAGATAAAGCCGGAATTATTCATGCTTCAATAGGTAGGGTTTCTTTTGAGCCAAATCAATTGGTGGATAATGCCAATGAGTTATTGTCAATGCTGGTAAAACTCAAACCATCTTCGGCGAAAGGCACTTACATGAAATCCGTTGCAGTGGCGAGTACTATGAGTCCTGGCATCAAGGTGGACGCCAAAAACATTCATTAATTGTTAATGTCTAAAAATTTTAAAGGCAATGACCAGAGAAGAAAAAACGGCGGTTATTGAAGCATTGAAGGAGAAATTTGAGAACAATTCGTTCTTCTACTTGACCGATTCTTCAACCTTATCCGTTGAACAAGTCAATAAATTTCGGAGGTTGTGCTTTGAAAAAGGGATAGAAATGAAGGTAGTTAAGAATACCTTGGTTAGAAAAGCCCTCGAAGCAGCTCCTCAGGAAAAAAATTACGAACCATTATACGAAGCACTCAGCGGCCCTACGGCGGTGATGTTCGCAGAAGTAGCGAATGAGCCGGCGCGTTTGATTAAACAATTTCGGGGCGACAATGAAAGACCACTTGTAAAAGCGGCTTACATTGATACAGCGGTGTACATCGGTGATGAACAAATAGAGGCACTTGCCAATCTCAAGTCGAGAGACGAATTAGTGGGTGACTTACTCGGATTGTTGATGTCTCCGGGTGCCAATTTATTGGGCGCATTGCAGTCGGGCGGCGGCAATATCATGGGCTTGCTCAAGGCACTTGAAGAACGCGGGGAGTAATTTTCTTTTAATATTTACCATTGAGCATTTACCCTTAATCTTTAAAAGTTGGTAAATGATTAATAATCAATGGTTAATCAATTAAGGCTTCCAAGCTCAACGCACCATAAAGCGTTAACTTTTATTTGTAAGAAACTTTTAAAAAATTATCAAAATGGCAGATCTGAAAGCTATTGCGGAACAGCTGGCTAATCTTTCAATCAAGGATGTGGTAGAATTGACCAACATCATGGAACAAGAGTACGGTATCAAGCCGGCTGCTGCAGCTGTTGCTGTTGCTGCTCCTGGTGCAGGAGGCGACGGAGGTGGAGCTGCTGCCGTTGCTGAAAAGACGGAATTTGATGTGCTACTGAAGTCAGCAGGTGCTCAAAAGCTCAATGTGGTGAAAGAAGTGAAAAACTTGCTTGGACTGGGGCTGAAAGAAGCCAAAGATTTGGTGGATGGCGCACCCAGCGTATTGAAGCAAGGAATTCCTAAGGAAGAAGCTGAAAACATCAAGGCTACTTTGGAAAAAGCAGGCGCTGAAATTGAATTAAAGTAGTAACGTTATTACGCTAAAAGCCCGGTATATTGGATACAACATTACTGACACGGGACTTTTGGCAGCGCAAAGGCTTAGCAGGTTGCATAGCAATCGGCTAAGCCTATCGTCGTCTAAGATAAACAGCGCTGAGTATTTTGAACTTTTTGCAGGATTAAGGGTATATATAACCATAAACGGGTATTTGGAATAAAGATTTCAACTGCCGAATATAAATATCTATCGCAAATGACGTCAAACGGTAAGGTTATCAACGCTGAAGATAAAAGAGTACGCTTCGGCAAAATCAAACTCCCCTCTCCGTATCCTGATTTGCTTGAAATACAAATAAAGTCCTTCCAGGAGTTTTTCCAATTGGAAACTACGCCTGAGAATCGTATCAACGAAGGACTTTATAAGGTGTTCCAGGAAAATTTCCCTATCACGGATGCGAGGAATATTTTTGTACTTGAATTTCTGGATTATTACATTGACCCACCGCGTTATACCATAGAGGAATGTATGCAAAGAGGTTTGACTTATAGCGTTCCGCTGAAAGCAAAGCTCCGACTTTCTTGTAATGATGAAGAACACGTTGACTTCCAGACAATTGTGCAAGATGTATTCTTGGGCAACATACCTTATATGACGCCCAAAGGTACGTTCGTAATCAATGGTGCGGAACGTGTGATTGTCTCTCAATTGCATCGCTCCCCTGGTGTGTTTTTTGGTCAAACATTCCACCCGAATGGCACGAAAATCTATTCGGCAAGGGTCATTCCGTTCAAGGGTGCTTGGATGGAATTTGCTACCGACATCAACACGGTGATGTACGCTTACATTGATCGCAAGAAAAAATTCCCGGTAACGACGCTACTGCGTGGTATCGGTTACGATACAGATAAAGCAATTCTTGACCTTTTTGACCTTGCTGACGAAGTGCGTGCGGTTCGTGAAGAACTGGAGCAATGCATTGGACGGAAATTGGCTGCGCGCGTACTGCGTAGCTGGACGGAGGACTTCGTAGATGAAGATACTGGTGAAGTGGTAACAATTGAGCGGAACGAGATTATTTTGGAACGAGATATACCACTGGATGAAGAAAATATTGAGGCAATACTCGCCGCTGGGGTAGATGTAGTGATTCTGCAAAAAGAAGATATTGACCAGGATTACTCCATTATTTATAATACCTTGCAAAAAGACCCAACAAGCTCTGAAATCGAAGCGGTGACCTATATCTATCGCCAATTGCGCGGTACGGATCCACCCGATGAAGAAACGGCTCGTGGTATTATTGATAAACTATTTTTCTCCGACAAACGCTATAACCTTGGTGAAGTTGGTCGTTACAAGATCAACCGCAAACTGGAATTGAATATTTCGGAAGAAGTACTGGTGTTGACCAAGGAAGATATTATCTCGATCGTCAAATATTTGGTCAGCTTGATGAACCAAATGGCAGAAGTGGATGATATTGACCACTTGAGTAATCGTCGGGTGCGTAGTGTAGGAGAGCAGTTGTATGCCCAGTTCGGTGTAGGCCTGGCGCGTATGGCGCGTACCATCCGCGAACGCATGAACGTGCGTGATAACGAAGTGTTCACGCCAATGGATTTGATCAACGCCCGGACTTTGTCTTCGGTGATTAACTCTTTCTTTGGCACAAGCCAGTTGTCGCAATTTCTCGATCAAACCAATCCATTGTCGGAAATTACGCACAAGCGGCGTATTTCAGCACTTGGTCCTGGTGGTCTTTCGCGGGAACGCGCAGGCTTTGAGGTGCGCGATGTTCACTATTCGCATTACGGTCGCCTTTGTACGATTGAAACGCCAGAAGGACCCAATATTGGTTTGATTTCGACGCTTTGCGTACACGCGAAGATCAACAAAATGGGCTTTTTGGAAACACCCTATAGAAAGGTAGATAGCGGTAGGGTAGTAGTAGAAAGCGATGTGATCTACCTGTCCGCAGAGGGTGAAGATACCAGTAAAATTGCGCAGGCAAACGCACCGATCGATGATAATGGACATTTTGTAAATGATCGTGTGAAGTCGCGTGAACATGGGGACTTCCCTGTGTTAACGCCGGATGAATTGGAATACATGGATGTCGCGCCTAACCAAATTGTGGGCGTTTCAGCTTCGTTGATTCCGTTCTTGGAAAATGATGACGCTAACCGTGCCTTGATGGGTTCGAATATGCAACGCCAGGCGGTGCCGCTGATTCGTCCAAGTTCGCCGGTGGTAGGCACAGGCCTGGAGGGGAAGGTAGCCCGTGACTCTCGAATGCTCATCAATGCCGAAGGCGATGGTGTAGTGGAATACGTGGATGCTAATGAAATTGTAATTCGATACGACCGCACCGAAGAAGAACAATTGGTTTCTTTTGAAGATAACCGCAAGAAGTATGTATTGACGAAGTTTTTGCGTACTAACCAAGGTACTTGTATCAACCTGCGCCCAATTGTGCGTCGGGGCGATCGCGTGAATCGCGGACAAATCCTTTGCGATGGTTATGCTACTGAAAAAGGTGAATTAGCACTTGGTCAAAACCTGAAAGTGGCTTTTATGCCTTGGAAAGGTTACAACTTTGAAGATGCGATTGTACTGTCGGAGCGTGTTATCCGCGAAGATATTTTCTCTTCGGTCCATATTGAACACTTTGAATTGGATGTACGTGATACCAAATTGGGCGAAGAAGAATTGACGAATGATATTCCAAACGTCAGCGAAGACGCGACGAAGGATTTGGATGAAAATGGTATCATTCGCATCGGTGCTTGGGTGAAAGAAGGTGATATTCTGATCGGTAAAATCACGCCGAAAGGAGAGTCCGATCCGACACCGGAAGAAAAATTGCTTCGTGCGATCTTTGGTGACAAAGCTGGTGACGTGAAGGATGCTTCGTTGAAAGCACCTCCTTCTACAAGCGGTATCGTGATCGACAAACAGTTGTTCGCTCGTGCTAAGAAAGATAAAGTGCAAAAAGGCGAGGAAAAGACGACGCTGGATAAATTGGACGATCAACACAAAGTGGCTTTGAACGAGTTGAAAACGGTGTTGATTGATAAGATGCTGATTCTGGTGAAAGACAAGATTTCGCAAGGCGTGAAAAGTATTTATGGTGATCCGGCGATTCCGAAAGGGACGAAGTTCACACAGGAAGTGCTGCGCGAATTAGACTATTCTACCATTGATTACAGCAACTGGACAAACGAGCCGAAGACGAATGAGCAGATTGCACGTCTGTTGCACAATTACAGCATCAAAGTCAATGAAGAAGTAGGCCGCTACAAGCGTGAGAAATTTAACGTGAGCATCGGAGACGAATTGCCTGCGGGTGTATTGAAACTTGCCAAAGTTTATATGGCGAAGAGGCGCAAGCTCCAGGTGGGCGATAAACTCGCTGGTCGTCACGGTAACAAAGGTATTGTGTCCAGAATCGTGCGCACCGAAGATATGCCCTTCCTGGAGGATGGAACAGCAGTGGATATTGTGCTGAACCCGCTGGGCGTACCTTCTCGTATGAACTTGGGGCAGATTTTTGAAACGGTATTGGGCTGGGCTGGTGAAAAGTTGGGTGTAAAATTCGCTACGCCAATCTTCGATGGAGCTACCCGCGATGATATTGCCGAAATCGTTCAAAAAGCAGGTTTGCCTGACTTGGGGCAAACGTACTTGCACGATGGCGAAACGGGCGATCGTTTCCACCAGCAAGCGACGGTGGGCGTTATTTATATGCTCAAGTTGTCACACATGGTAGACGACAAAATGCACGCACGCTCAATTGGACCATACTCACTCATCACGCAGCAGCCGCTGGGTGGTAAGGCGCAGTTTGGTGGTCAACGTTTCGGTGAAATGGAGGTTTGGGCACTCGAAGCATTCGGCGCGTCCAACATTTTACAGGAGTTGCTCACGATCAAGTCGGATGACATTAACGGTCGTGCGAAAGCTTACGAAGCAATCGTAAAAGGCGACAACCTACCAGAACCGAACGTACCGGAGTCGTTCAACGTATTGGTACACGAATTGCGTGGCTTGGCTTTGGATGTGAAATTTGATTAAACTTCAGACGATGGATATTAGACGATAGGCTTTTGTAAGTATAGAGCTTATTGTCTAAGGTCTAAAGTCTCAAAAATTTAGATATGCCATTTAAAAAGAATAATCTACAGGTTCAAAAACAGGACTTCGACAGCATTACCATCAGCTTGGCGTCGCCGGATGAGATTCTGGAGCGTTCTTATGGTGAAGTGCTGAAGCCCGAAACCATCAACTACCGTTCGTACAAGCCCGAGCGTGATGGTCTTTTCTGTGAGCGTATTTTTGGCCCGGTAAAAGACTACGAATGCTACTGCGGTAAGTACAAGCGGATTCGTTACAAAGGCATTGTGTGTGACCGCTGTGGGGTGGAAGTGACCGAGAAGAAAGTGCGTCGGGAGCGCATGGGGCATATCAAGTTAGTCGTGCCGGTCGTACATATTTGGTTTTTCAAATCATTGCCCAACAAGATCGGTTATTTGCTTGGTTTGTCTTCCAAAAAGCTGGAATCTATTGTGTATTACGAACGTTATGTTGTGATTCAACCAGGTATTAAAGGCACAGATGGATTATCAGAGGGCGATTTACTTTCAGAAGAAGAATACTTGGAACACTTGGAAGCATTGCCATCTGAAAACCAGATGCTGGATGATTCCGATCCGAATAAATTTATTGCCCGAATGGGTGCCGAAGCGATCCGTGATATGTTGATGCGCTTGGATTTGGATCAACAATCTTATGACCTGCGCCATCAAGCTGCCAATGAAACTTCGCAGCAGCGTAAGTCAGAAGCTCTGAAGCGTCTACGCGTAGTAGAAGCTTTCCGTGAAGGCTTGACTGTAGCGAATAGCCGCCCGGAATGGACGGTGATTCAGTATTTGCCTGTCGTTCCACCAGAATTGCGCCCTTTGGTGCCATTGGATGGCGGGCGTTTTGCAAGTTCGGATTTGAATGATTTATATCGTCGCGTCATCATTCGGAACAACCGTTTGAAGCGTTTGTTAGAAATCAAAGCACCAGAAGTGATTTTACGGAATGAGAAGCGAATGCTGCAAGAGGCGGTGGATTCTTTGTTCGATAACTCGCGCAAATCAAATGCTGTAAAAGCCGAAGGCGGTCGCGCGCTTAAATCTTTGAGCGATATTCTGAAAGGTAAGCAAGGTCGTTTCCGTCAAAACCTATTGGGTAAGCGGGTGGACTACTCTGGTCGTTCGGTGATCGTGGTTGGTCCAACTTTGAAACTGCACGAGTGCGGTATTCCCAAAGGAATGGCGGCGGAATTATTCAAGCCATTCATTATCAGGAAGTTGATTGAGCGCGGCATTGTAAAAACAGTGAAATCAGCGAAGAAACTGGTGGATCGTAAAGACTCAGTGATTTGGGAAATCCTCGAAAATATTTTGAAAGGACATCCCGTATTGCTGAACCGTGCTCCGACGCTACACCGCTTGTCAATTCAGGCATTTCAGCCAAAACTGATCGAAGGCAAGGCAATCCAATTGCACCCGCTTGTGTGCGGTGCCTTCAACGCCGACTTCGACGGTGACCAGATGGCGGTACACGTGCCACTGAGCCAGGCGGCTATCCTGGAAGCGCAAGTATTGATGCTGTCTTCGCATAATATGCTCAACCCACAAGACGGTTCTCCGATCTCATTGCCTTCGCAGGATATGGTTTTGGGCTTGTATTATATTACAAAAGAAAAACGCTCTACCGATACAATCAAAGTAAAAGGAGAGGGTCGTACATTCTACTCGGCTGAAGAAGTGATTATCGCTTATAATGAAGGTCAGCTTGACCTCCATGCGGTTATCAAAGTAAAGGCTCGTGTAGAAGATGAAAATGGCAAATTGGTTAAAAAAGTGATCGAAACGAGTACTGGTCGAGTACTTTTCAATGAAGTAGTGCCGGAAACCGTGCCGTTCATCAACCAACTGCTGACCAAGAAAAACTTGAAGAAGATCATTGGTGATGTGATTCGTCGTACCAACTTCCGCGTGACGGCTGATTTTCTTGATTCGATTAAAGAAATGGGCTTCATGTGGGCGTTCAAAGGTGGTTTGTCCTTCAATCTTGGGGATTTGATTACGCCAAGTATTAAGCAAAATATGCTTGCAGAAGCGCAATCGGAAGTGGATGAAGTGTGGGACAATTACAATATGGGTTTGATTACCAACAACGAACGCTACAACCAGATCATAGACAAATGGACGTATGCCGATAACAAGATCACGGACACTTTGATGCGGGAATTGGCAGAACACAAGCAGGGCTTCAATTCTGTGTATATGATGTTGGATTCTGGTGCGCGTGGTTCCAAGCAGCAGATTAAGCAGTTGTGCGGACTTCGTGGATTGATGGCAAAGCCAAGAAAATCAGGCGACACGGGTGGAGCGATTATTGAAAACCCGATCTTGGCAAACTTCGTAGATGGGCTGTCGGTATTGGAATACTTCATCTCGACGCACGGGGCTCGTAAAGGTTTGGCGGATACCGCTTTGAAAACGGCGGATGCCGGTTACTTGACACGTCGTCTTGTAGATGTGGCGCAGGATGTGGTGATTATGGAGGAGGATTGTGCTACCTTGAGGGGTATAGAAACTTCGGCATTGAAGGACAATGAAAAGGTGATCGAACAACTGACATCTCGTATCGAAGGTCGCTTTACTTTGCACGATATTTACCATCCAACTACGGAGGAATTGATTCTGAAAGCAGGCGAATATATTGATGCCAAAATGGCGGATTATATCGAAGAGGTTGGAGTGGAAACTGTCAATATTCGTTCGGTGCTTACTTGTGATACCAAGCGTGGCGTATGTACCAAATGCTATGGTAAAAACCTGGCGACTGGTCGTATTGCTGAAATGGGCGACGCGGTGGGCATTATCGCTGCTCAGTCCATCGGCGAACCGGGTACGCAGTTGACTTTACGTACCTTCCACGTGGGTGGTATTGCTTCGGTATCAAAAACGGAATCGGAAATTATTTCCAAATTCAACGGTAAAATAGAATTCGATAGCGTTCGCGTGACCGAATCGAAGGATGATCTTGGGAACAAAATTAACACGGTACTCTCTCGTACTGGTGAAGTGCGGATCGTTGATGCCAATGGCAAGCAGTTGGCTTCTCACCACGTGCCGTATGGTGCTACTTTGAATGTGAAAGAAGGACAGGAAGTGAAGCGTGGCGAGCAGATTTGCGAATGGGATCCATTCAACGCGGTAATCGTTTCTGAATATCCGGGTGTTGCCAAATTTGAAGACATCGAAGAAGGCATTACTTTCCGGGAAGAGCGGGACGATCAGACGGGCTATACAGAAAAAGTTATCATCGAACCAAGAAATAAGAAGAAAGTACCGACCATCAAAATTCTGTCGAAGGATGGTGAAGAATTGAAGCTGTACAACTTACCAGTGGGTTCTTACATTTCTATCGAAGATGGAATTGACATCAAAGCCGGTCAACGTATTGCAAAGATTCCGCGTAAGCTTGGTAAGATTCAAGATATTACAGGTGGTCTGCCGCGTGTAACCGAATTGTTCGAAGCGCGTAACCCGACTAACCCAGCTGTCGTTTCTGAGATTGATGGGGTGGTGTCCTTTGGTAAAATCAAGCGCGGTAACCGGGAGGTAATCGTAACTTCGCGTGACGACCAGAAACACAAATACTTGATTGGTTTGTCAAAGCACATTCTAGTGCAGGACGGAGACTTTGTGCGTGCCGCAACGCCGCTTTCCGATGGTTCGGTAGCGCCGAAAGATATTTTGAACATCAAAGGTCCATTTGCGGTGCAAACGTATCTAGTGAATGGCGTTCAGGAAGTATATCGTTCCCAAGGTATCACGATCAACAACAAGCATATCGAGGTGATTGTACGCCAGATGATGCGCCGCGTGATGATCGAAGACCCAGGGGATACAACCTTCCTGGAAGGCGAAGCGGTAGAAAAATACGACTTCATCGAGCAAAACGACTGGATTTTCGATAAGAAAGTTGTAACCGATCCTGGCGATTCCGGCAAATTGAAAGCAGGTCAGTTAGTGACTTTGCGTCAATTGCGGGAAGAAAACTCTTACCTGAAGCGCAACGACAAGAAGTTGGTCGCTTATCGCGATGCAGTAGCGGCTACTTCCAGTTCGATGTTGCAAGGGATCACGCGCTCCTCATTGGGTACGGATAGCTGGATTTCAGCGGCTTCCTTCCAAGAAACAACTAAAGTATTGAGCACGGCGGCGGTAGCTGCGAAGAAAGACGAACTCAATGGTTTGAAGGAGAACGTAATCGTAGGTAAGCGAATCCCAGCAGGAACGGGCTTGCGCGAATACGACACCCTCTTTGTAGCGCATAAAGACGCTCAAGCCGAGTACGAAGCGCGCCATCCGCAATACGAAGAAGTAGAAGACGAGTTTTAACGAACGAAGTAATAGTAATAAAACCCCTTTCGGTGTAACGCTGGAAGGGGTTTTTCATTTTTAATTATGATAAGTTTCAAAATGGATTTTAATGGAAAGAACAAATTTAGTTACTATTTTTTGGAGTTGCGTGCAATGTTCATGCGAATATCACCAGTGAAATAACTCAACGAACGGCTCAATTTGGGATCATCGCGTTCTTTTTCTTCGGAAACTTGGAGGAGAGGGAGATTTTATAATTCCTGAAAAATATTTACGCCACTTTCTCTATTTCTTGAAGCCCAGGTGAAATGCTCCACCAATCTAATCTTTCCATTTTGCATGAATATATCACATTCTGAATTTCCATTATCCATTTTTCCATCTGTCTGCAATTGGCAATAGCTAAAAACTAATTTATCCTGATGCAATGTGCCAACCAGAAACCCTTTAAGGATTTGCCCACCCGAATAAGCGGCGGAAACAATATTATCCGTTTGTGAAAAAGTGAAAATAGTGTATTGATTTACAACGCCATTGCCAGCTGTTTCTATCACATTCATTTTTACATCGTTCAAATTCATATTCTTGAGTTTATGTTTTTATCCCATTCCATCTTATTCCTGTTCATCAGGGAATACCTGTTTCGTTCTTTTTTCCATTTCCGCAGCAATCGCTTGCCCATCTTCGCCTTGTTCTTTAAGTTTCTTTATGACATTTTGATAACTTTTATAATCTCTGTCCTGACTTAATTTGAAAACAGTATCTATTTCTTTTACTTCAATTTCAAAAGCAACAATTACATTCATTACTTTTTGTTTAAACGCTATCGGAAGGTTATCATAAATTGTTGTGGACGCTTGATTATAATTTTCAAAATGCAGCGTGGTCATTCTAAGCACATCTTCTAATGCATTGTCATCCAGAAACTTAATGATGCCTTTAGCATGGACGCTCATATAATTCCAGGTAGAAGCCAGATAAGGATTGCTGTACCAAGTGGCACTCACATAGGTATGCTTACCTGTGAAAACAACCAACACATTTTCATTATGCAAAAAAGCTTTATGATGGTCGGTATTTTTCATGATATGCCCGCGTAGTATTTTTCTGCCATCTTGTTCTTCAATAAAGACCGGTACTTGTGTAGCAATAGGTTTGTTTGCTGCATCACATCCGCTTAAAAAGGCGAATGGATATTGCGCTACAAATGCTTTAATTACTTCTGGATTTTTTTCTTTGTGATAAGGAAGATCGTACATCATTCATTGTTTTTATTGAGCACAAAATTTCCAATCTTTTTTAAGAAAAAAATTATCCTATGACAACTAATGATTTTTCTTAATAATTTGTTTCCTGATTCTGCTCAATGAGGTTGGGGTAACGCCAATAAAAGAAGCGAGGTATTTTTGAGGTATGGTTTCCAGATAGGGCGGTTTATCTAATAAATCTAGGTATCGTTGCTCCGCCGAATCTGTTTGGAGTGCGGTAAATCTATTTATCAGGTTGAGGATTACATCTTCCCAAAAATTCCGCATCATTTCCTGCATTTTGGGTTGATATTGATACAATTGATGCAGCTCTGCCTTAGGAAGGTAAAGCACTTCGCTGTCTTCTATCGCCTGAATAAAATAATTGGAAGGATTTCCACTGATAAAGCTATACATTTCAATAGCAGAGGATTGCGAAAAGGAAAACCAAACCGATACTTCCACCTCCTCTTTGATATAATATAAACGTAGGCAACCTTTTTGTACAAACACCAGGTCTTTACAAATACCGCCTTGTTTCAATAAATAATCATTCTTTTTGACTACTTTATGAATAAACTTACCAGCAATGTCTTCCAGTTCAATAGCTGAAAGGCTTACATATTGAGTGATAAATGTTTTTAAATCTGTATTCACGCCAGCAAAGTAATTCTCCCTTTATTTAGAATGATTGTTTTTATCATAAGGGCGGATTGGTTTTATGGTAGCATCCATGCAAAGTTGGGGGCATTTTATTCTTCCCCTTTTGTTTCATTCATCAATTCAACCATTTCATTGAAAACTTCTTCTTCTGTTCTTTGGTCTTTCAGTATGGCATCGTAGGTCATTCCTTTGATATTCATCAGATATTCAACCATGATTCTGCCTTTGAAATAATAAGTTGGCATAAAATGCCCTTCCACCGCTTCAAAGGTTTCACGCCTGGCGTCCTCATCAGCCGAAACGAAGCGTTGTATTTCTTTTCGTAAATCATAGGTTTCGCTATTCAAATAAGTACTTCGTGCAATATATTCAGGATAGCCTTCCAATTTCCACATAGGTGGATGCTTTAACGGACTGAAATTTATAAGTCCATATTTATCGGCTTGTAGGATATGCACCATTTCATGCACCATGAGAACGGTTAAGTCAACGGTACTTCTATCGGTGTACATTCGGTTATTTTTTAAATCAATATCTTTTTTGACAACGATATTCCATGCTGTTGCTCTGGCAAGCACATCTCCACCTTGAAGCCCTTCAATCTTATTGAAAATATTATCGTGGGCTAAAAAAACATTGTACTTGAAATCAGGATTATGCAGTTCACTCTTTTCAATAATTTCGTAAGCATTATCCAATATGACTTGAAATGCTTCCTTTTCGATTTTATAATCTTTATTGTAATAGACCGCAAATTGGTTGTGCTCAAACTTGTTTGCAAACAAAGATTGAGGATAGAAGACCAGCGTGACTAATCCCCCAATTCCTAGTACTGCAAAAAGCAGCGAGCCTGCGATTGTTCTTTTTATGATTTTCTTCATATTCTTATTGTTTTAGCTTGGTAATTGCGCCCAACGTTTTGCGGCTTGTTCAAGGCAGGGCTTTGAAAATCGGCTGCTCTTTTAGCCTGCCCTGCTTTTTCCAAACCGATGTTGGGCAGTATTTTTGTTTACTTGTCAAAGTACTTTTTTATTACTGCCTGTCTATTTACTTTTTCTATACTAATTATTTCGTTGATAAAGTCAGTCATAGTGTGTTCGTCAATTTTGAGTTGGCTTACTTGCAAGTTCATTTTTTGAGCACCAATTGCCTCATTTAGTTTTGATGCCCATTTGTACAAATTTTTCTTCATTTCAAATGTGTCATCAACTACAAGTGAAACAAATTTCTGTTTATAAATGTCTAATGGGTAAGCTTTTTTGATTTGTTCCCATTTTATTTCGTCTTGTTTTGTTGTTCTGTCCCGAATTCCGTTTTCAGTTATAATAATTTGTGGTCTTCTGTCAAATGTATGGAAAAGTCCAACAGGAATACCAAGCCCGAAAAAGCAAGTACAAAGCCAACCCATGATATAATTTGCCGTACCAATTGGTTCTTTGGTGATCATCCAAATTCCAATTGCAACAAAAGGTATTGTCAAGGCAAATATTTTAAGCCCTTTTAGTGGTCTTTTATAGAGTTTTATTTCTGTCATATCACGTTTTAACTGTCAGCCTGTTAGCACCTTGCAATATTGTCGCCAACGGTTTAAGTATTGCGTTCGGACGAGCTATTAGTACTTACTTTGATACGAATAATCAAAGCCCAATATACGAGAAAAAGCGCCAAACGAAGCACATCGCCCCGCATGACGCAAAACCGCTGTTATAGGTAGCCTTTCTTGAATGGCTATTTCATTTTATTAAACATATAGCGGCTTATTTTCCACTGTCCGTTTGTTTGTTGAAGAACAAAAAGTTCTCTATTTTCTTCTGGAACAGTTTGTCCGTTGGCGTGAATTAATGTTGTGCCTTTTGATGTTGTTCGTGCAAAAGCATAGTCGCCATTAACCACTATCTCGTCAATATAAAATTCAATGTTTAATTGAATTTGCGAAAAAACAAATTCGTAAGATGCTTTAACTTGTTCTTGTCCGATTGCAGAGGGTGCATTCGAAGGCATAAATACGCCATCGTTTGTGTAAAGGGACAAAACTTTATTCACGTCTGATGCGTTTAGGGCATCACGGTAAGAGAAAAGTAATTTTTGAATTGCTGATTTTGCTGTTGTCTGTTCCATATTGTTTTGTATTGAATTGTTTGACTGATTTTTTGTTTCGTTTTGGCAAGATGCTAAAATGAATAGCAAAACTGCCGAGATGAATAAATTTTTCATTTCAGTATTTATTAAATGTGAAATATTGACACCACAAAGTTGCGGTGAACGAACTGTCTATGCCTATAAGCTTGTTTAAGAAATAGTCTTAATGTAGATTAAGGGTAAGTTACCTGACGCTTCTTTCATTCCTTATTTTGCTAAGAAACTCAGGGGTAATGCCAATATAGGATGCAATTTGTGTATTGGGCAATCGGTTAGATAGGTTAGGATACTGTTCCAAAAAACGCTCATAACGTTCATATGCAGTAGCGCTGAACATTTGTAACAATCGGTTTTGGAGTTCAATGTATTTATCTTCTATGATTACACGGAAATTCCTGTCAAATTTGGGATAATTGGTGTATAAATACCAAAGGTCGCCTTTTGATAACTGAAGTATAGTAGAAGGTTCAATAGCTTCAATAAATAACTTCGATGGTCGCTCCTTGTGTAAACTGTCAATGTCGGCAATCCAGTCATCTTCTGCTGCAAACACTAGGTTATGCTCTACGCCTGAATTGTCCACTCCATACATTTTAAAACAGCCCCCTACCACATAAGTGAAATACCTACAAATATCGCCTTCTTGCAAAATATATTGCTTGCGTTTTATTTTACGCTCCGTCAAACGGTCTGTCAAGGCTTCTTCTTCCTTATTATCCAGAGGCAGGTATTTGTCAAAATGCTTAATTATGTTTCTCATATCGTGCTGTCTGTGTCAGTAGGCAGGATTGTCTATGAAATCTATATTGCCGCATTGCCGCAATATTTTCGTAGTTATGCTCTATATACGCCGTTCAAATTTATCCTGTTTTTGCCATAAATTCAATGAATGATGGAGGTTTTGTTCGCATGGCTTTTGTATATCGTATTATTTTGCAATAGGCGGTTTCCTGTAGTCATTTAATGGTTTGTAATAATCAACTTACACTTTGGAATAAGCGATCCTTACCTTGTAAATGTCTTTATACATTAAAGGATTAGCAAAATGCCGGCAATAAATGACCTTCGCTAATAGCGATCTAAAGATTGGTTTTAAAAATCCATGCGATTGCGCGCAATATTCATGCGAATGCCCCCGGTAAAATAATTAAGCGAGTTGCTGAGCTTGGGATCGTCGCTCGTTTTTTTGCGTCGGAAATAGCTGAGGTCGAGAAATACGTTGTGAAAAAGCTGATAACTCGCGTCGAATCCTACAATCCTAATATCGGCGGCTACCCCTTGCCCAATTTCGTTGCCATAATCCTGAAAACGGGTGCGATTGGCTAAGAGAATATTGTTCCCCCAGTTGATACCTGTGGCATCTTCGCCCATATTTGCGCTGATGATCCGCGCTTCAAGGCTTAGTTTTTGTATGGGTTGGTATCGCGCCAGCAGGATCACTTCTCGAAAGTTTGCACCCAAAGGATGCGCCAGCGTCTGATTGTAATGCGTGTAATTGGCAAGGCTATCGGTATGTGTATAAGTGTATGGCCGCACGATATTCAACTCTGCTTGCAGATCAAGATGGTCAATGCCCAATGCATCGATGTACTTTGCGCCGAGTTGCATACCAAATTTATTGGCCCACCAGCCGTTGCGTTCTACAAAAAGCTCATTGAATTTGAATTCGTCCATCATCAGTTGACCATAGAACTGAATTCTTTTGAAAAGATTCCATTTGGCATCTATGCCGACGAGTACATTATCGGGACTTCCGAATGCTTGTTCGATGGTGCGGTATAAAATAATTGGGTTGAGGTATTGCAATTCAAAACCTTCGTTGCGACTGAAAATAACGGCCTCAAACAATCCAATATTAAAGTTTTTGGTCACGTTGAAACTCAAATGGTGCGCCGCCATATACTTCTTTGGCACTAATTCTTCGCCGGGCACATCTCGAGCAGATTGTAATGATAATTCGGTAAACAGGTTTTGATAATGGAAGCGCCAAACGTTCCAGTTGAGCTTGAAGTATAAATAATTATTACCAAAATCACTTAATAATAAAGAGCGATAGCCATTGCCGACAAAATTGCGGCCATAGCCGAATTGCCCTCCCAAATGTCGGGTAAAATTAAAACCAAGATAACCCTGGCTATTCAGAAAATCGTAAGCTTGTCCATCACCAAAAAGATTGCTTTCAAAATCTTTATAAAAACCATTCCCCGGAATGGAGCGGTCTCTCGTGATCCGATCATTGACATATTGCGGAAAGTGCGCTTGCGTCTCTAATATATTGAAATAAAAATACACGCGATCATCCACGCCTGCACGGAGTTCTACGCCCCTTTGATTGAAGTATAAAGAACTCGGCTCTTCATTGGAAGCGCTGAGGTTTATATTTAAAATGGGATTGACACGCAGATAAAAATACTTATCGTTGACTTCGAGTAAATTAGCAGGAGTTTTATAAAAATATTTTAAGATAGGGCGTTTGCTCTGCACATACCTCGGATCCTGCATACTGGCTTGCGCTTGCGTAATAAGGGTATCCTGATTCGTAATTCTGATTTTTTCTCTTTTACCTGCAAGGGTGGTGTAAAATTCACTGGGTACGAGCCATTCGTTATTATCTCTGAAAATATATAATAAATCTTGCCGATCCTGCAAGGAAAGTGCATCGAGATTCATCGTGTCGAGCATAGACGCGTAGCGGGTAGCCGCACCTCTGGTATAATATTTTAAAGAAGAATGGAATGAAGAAGGTACAGCTGATTTGATTTCCAAACGATCGAGGATATGATAGGCTTCATTACCTAAGGGTAGGTGCGTGCCTTGCGCGTAGAGATGTAATGAAACTATAATAAGGATTAAAAGAAGTGTAAATTTTTTCATGTTATTATAGGATGTTTATATCTATGTATCATAAATGTGGCACACTTTCAAAGTGTGCCACATCTTTTATTTTGCTAAATAAGCTTGAAACGTCTTGCATTCACGCACGATGCGATTATAAACTTGGGTATTGGCATAGTTATCGCGCAATATCTGGAAGTATTCATACGTGCGTGGTACACCGCGCACCCGATTGATATACCAAGCGTTGCGCTCGCATTTAGCTGCCCAATAAGTCGCCCGCGCCGTTACTTCAGGGTCGGTACTCAATTGCCGCACTTTTTCAAAATAAAATAAAGCCCTGGAACAATCAAACATTTCCCGGTTGCCCAAAGGATAAGTGCTGCTTGGCACTATGTTTGTGCCGGTTTTCAATTTTGTAAGTGAAAGGCTGGCACCACTTCGGAACAAATCCATCGCTTTCCAATCATAGCTGAAATAAGTCATATTATAATAGGCAATGCCCAATTCAAAATAAAACTCCACCGCGCGTTCGCTGCCACCTCGTGCCAATGATTCCAGATCGAGGATGCGTTCCATGAGTTCGCCGCGATTGTACATATTGGCGGTATCGGGCAGCGGGCAAGTCACACAGTCTTTTAGCCTGGGAATGAAAGGATTAAATACGCCAAAATTATCCCACACAGCGCGATCCATTCCTTTGAGGGTGTTGAGCGCTTCCTCGGTACGAAATTCGCTGAAAAGCAAGGTGGCTTTGATATTGATCAAATCTCTTTCAATCGTCGAACCATCATTTTTGGTGATAAGAGCGGTTTCCAAACTATTGCGCCCGGTTTTGCGGCAAAGCGCGATCAAATCATCAATAATAGCAATATTTGGATTTACTTTTAAGTCACTCAGGCGATAATTACTCATATAAGCCTTCCCAGGCGAATTACCTTGTGCATATAACACGCCCATTTTATCGCTGATAAAATCGCCAAAATCGCGGTATCTCAAATATGTGGAACTTTGTCGAATACGATTGACTTCCTGCTCGGTAGAATCACTCGCCACCGTGAAAGCACTGATGCGCATCACTAATTCAAAAGCTTCGAGTTGGTCGCGCAAGACTTTATCTTTGATTTGTGATTTTGCCAATTCAAAAGTATGAATAGCATCATAATAATTGCCTGCCAAAGCTTCCAAATAGCCCAGGGAAACCTGCCAAAGCGCGGGCCGAGCAACTTGTTTTTCTTTCAAAACTTGTTGTACAAAATCCTGTAAACCAATTACATATTCGCCGGCCCGTATACGCGGGTAGCCCAGGCGACGGTTGTGTTCTTTTTCATCGTTGAAGGAAGTACCCAAAAGGTCTTTTTCTAATTTGCGGATTTCATTGACTAATAAAATTTCCAAATGGCGATTTTCAGGATCAAGCCCATAAATCTTGCGCATTTCTTCCAGGGCTTTGCTGTCTGCTATTTCAGCACGCATGGCGTACAAAGTGGCGCGTTCTTTATCGCTTTGGCATAATTTTTCGCAGGCTGCCCATTCTTCATCGGTTCTGATTTTAAAACTCCGAAACGCTGATTCTGCTTTGCTGGGGCAATTTTCAAATACTTTAGAATAAAGATAGGATGCTTCTACATTGCGCCCCAGCGCCAGCAAAGCCCCTGCCCGATGCCCTTCGATCCAATATTCTACAATACTGGGGTCGAAATCTATTTGTGGCATCAGAAAATCATATAAACTAAGGACTTGTGCATATTTTTTTGCATAATGTGCCAGACGAATAATTTGATAAGCATAGCGTAATTTTATATAATGCGACTCGGTTTGCCGAAATAATGATAAGCCATTATCAATCAAGCGGCCCATATCAGATGTATCGCGCTGTGGCGTTTTCCAGGGGTCTTCGCCAGGAATGACATAATCCTCGCACATCTTAGCATAAATAAAATAATCGACCGTTTCTACACAATTATTACGTTTGATATAACGCGCAAAACTATTATCGGCAAAGGGGTAGGAGAGGCGCGGGTCACTCATATTCATTTCGGTGCGCAACTGTTCAAAATCGGTAATTTCGGTATCATAAATGAAGGCGTAGATATCATCCGCAGTAGCGCGTTTGCAATATCGCTCGCGCCATTCATTCACATTGTCGCGCTCTTGGGCTACTTTTTGTCCACCGAAATATTCATAAATCGCTTTTATATCCAAAAAAAGCGGCGCCGAAGGCACATTGGCATCTATGATATTGGGATTAATAAATGAATAACCGCGAAATCCATAATTGCCTGGGGTACAGTCGCTTGAAAGTTTTATAGGAATCAGGATAATAAATAATGCAAGGATGGTTTTTGTGAATAGGGTGATGGGGTGATAGGGTGATGGGCTGATATTACTGCGTTTAGGTAATAGCCATATTATAAATATTATAAATTGTTGACTAACGACTAATGACTTTCGACTAATTACTAATAAATTTTTCACAAACGGACTCCAGAACATCATGTGGAAAATATTTTATAGTAGCGGTATCTAAATGATAGAAAGCTACCGTCAAATCTCGATTTTTTAATCTGTTTTTAATTAAATCGGCCGCCTTGTGGAGTAGTGTTGTGTCAATTGTTTCGGTGCGAATTTGGTCGCCTTGATATAAATAATAGCCCTCAAGATACGTACTTTTTGTCACCTCAAAACGGTTGTTGGTCATTTTCTGAAAACGAGTGGTATCCGTGAGTTGCTCCGATCGAAGATTGTTGATCAATCGAATCATGCGCCCGTCGCGGAAAAGCACGCCCCAAGCGAAAATGGGCAAAGCAATGTCTAAAGGCATCGGGTAAACTTTTGAAGTCGGAAGTTGGAAGTTGGAAGTCGGAAGGTAATTTTGAGCGATTTCGATATTGAGAATGCTGTTATTTTCTTGCCAATCTTCCACATCGCCGGTGTTGTAAAACATGAGCATTCCACGATCCACAGGCGGCACGCCAGTAGTTTTATAATCTCGAATCTGATGCAAACGAATCGTCGCAGATATTTGAATATCAGTATTTTTTGATTTAAATATTTCTATAAATTGAAAAAAAGAATCTTTTGTAGAAGCCGTCCAATCGCAATCGAATTGTACTTCATGCAAAGTTTGATCGGGTAATTGGTGCCATAATTCTTGTAGTTTTTCATCGACGCGAGCTGCGAGCCACTCGATTTTATCCTGTGATAGATTTTGAAAAGTTTGATTCGTAATAAAAATAGTCGGCACAATTTCCTTCGGTCGCCAAAGGCTTGCCGCAGGCGATCCTATTCCCCTATTCCCCAATTCTCCAATTCCCCAATTTCTAATCTCCACCTCCGCCAATGGAATCGGCATTTCCTGCGTTGCATCCCATTCTATATCAAAAAATTTCGTATATAATTTTTCCGCACTTAATGAGTCGAGGTAAGCTTGCTCCTTTTGTGAAAGCGAGAATTGAGTTTGCCAATGATAGAATGCAGGCGTGATTTGTGGCTCATTTCGACAAGAAAGAGAAGAAGTCAAAGAACAAATAAGGAAAAGCTTTGCAAATCCAAGATTCGCGGCATTATTTCCAATATCCAATTTCCGATTTCCGATTTTCATATCAATCCTTCTCGAATTAAATCATGCAAGTGCAGAAAACCAAGATACGTGCCACTTTCATTCACTACGATCAGTTGCGTGATGCTGTATTGGCGAAGCATTTCCAGCGCATCCACCGCTAACGCGTCTTGCAGAACCGTTTTCGGATGGGCGCTCATAATGTCTTTTGCCTGCAAATTAGAAAACTGCTGTCCTTTAGCCAGCATTCTACGCAAATCGCCATCGGTAATGACGCCGCACAGTTTCCCATTTTCGTCCAAAACAGCCGTAGCGCCGAGGCATTTAGCAGTCATTTCTATAATCGTATTTGGCAGATTTTCAGTTAGATATACAGCAGGTTTTTCATTATTTGGATAAATGTCACTCACCCGCAGGTACAATTGCTTGCCTAAAGCGCCACCCGGATGGAATTTTGCAAAATCATCCGACGTAAATCCGCGCAACGCCAATAATGACACGGCTAATGCGTCGCCGAGGGCCATTTGTGCAGTCGTACTGGCTGTAGGTGCGAGGTTATTGGGGTCAGCTTCTTGATCCACGGGCGTGTGCAGCACGTATCG
The DNA here is from genome assembly GCA_033761835.1 of Saprospiraceae bacterium. Classification (GTDB taxonomy): domain Bacteria; phylum Bacteroidota; class Bacteroidia; order Chitinophagales; family Saprospiraceae; genus JADJNW01. Next base: position 6,387 of record JANRME010000100.1, on the reverse strand, counting down.
AGCATTTTTCCCCAGATAAGATTGCGTATTGCTTACCATGCCAATGATCGGATTGCCAAGATTTTTCACCAAAGGCACCAATACCTTGATTTCAGCGGTTTCACCGCTTTTAGAAAGACAAAGCACCAGGTCATCGGGCCGAATCATACCCAAGTCGCCGTGAATAGCATCCGCAGCGTGCATAAATAAAGAAGGGGTACCAGTAGAGTTGAGCGTAGCCACAATTTTTTGAGCAACGATCGCACTTTTGCCAATTCCAGTGACCACCAATCTTCCTTTAGATAAAAAAATCGCTTCCACGCAAGAAATAAAATCTTCGTTTATGCTGATTTTCAGTGCATTAAGCACTTCAGATTCAATTTCTAAAGTTCTTCGTGCTGTTTTTACAATAAGTTCTTCGGATTTCACAATTTTTTTTCTTATTTTTGGCTGCTTTTTAAAAAAAGGTATCCAGATTTTAACGCAAGTACCTGAGAAAAAAAGCATTAGAAATTGTCTGAAATATAAATTCTTATTGGTATATTGAGATGCTCAAGTTGCAAGTGACAAGCTATAAGCCACAAGACCACTCCGGTTTCTTGTCGCTTGTTGCTCGCAACTTGTCGGTCGAAAAAATAAACTATCTGCTAACGACGAGCGAAAATTACGTCAAAATTAGAAAAGTGAACCATGACTGCAACGAAAGAAACTTTGCGGGAAGCCCTGCAACTTTATTTCGGGTTTGACAAATTCAAAGGTAATCAGGAAGCGATTATCAAAAGTGTATTGAACGGCGAGGATACCTTTGTGATTATGCCTACCGGCGGCGGTAAGTCGCTTTGTTACCAACTTCCTGCATTGATGCTCGATGGCACTGCCATTATCATCTCTCCGCTTATCGCCCTTATGAAAAACCAGGTTGATTCGATTCGCGGCTATAGCCAAAACGACGAAGTTGCCCATTTTCTTAATTCTTCGCTGACCAAAGCGCAGATGAAATTGGTGAAGCAAGACATCAGTGATGGCAAAACCAAACTGCTCTTTATCGCACCGGAAACCTTGACCAAGGACGAAAACGTTGAGTTCTTCCAGCAGGTGAATGTGTCGTTTGTGGCGGTGGATGAGGCGCATTGTATCTCGGAATGGGGGCATGACTTCCGCCCAGAGTACCGCAAAATCCGCAATATGCTCGATACCATCGGTGAAGATATTCCAGTGGTGGCGCTTACCGCAACAGCTACGCCGAAGGTGAAGTCAGACATTATGAAAAACCTCGATATGGAAGAGGTAAATATGTTCGTGTCTTCGTTCAATCGGGAAAATTTATACTACGAAGTGCGCCCCAAAGGCAAGCACGATCAAGTGATGAAAAGCATTGTGCAGGTTGTGAAAAGTGTGCCTGGGCAATCAGGGATTATTTATGTGCAAAGCCGAAAAGCTGCTGAAGATATTGCTAAGGTATTGGTAGTCAATGATATAAAAGCTGCCCCTTATCATGCCGGTTTGGACGCTAAAACCCGCAGCCAGACCCAGGATGACTTCCTGATGGAAGAATTAGATGTGATTGTAGCGACGATTGCCTTTGGAATGGGCATTGATAAGCCTGATGTGCGCTTTGTTATACATTACGATATTCCTAAAAGTATTGAGAATTACTACCAGGAAACTGGACGCGCCGGACGCGATGGATTGGAAGGTAAGTGCATTGCCTTCTATTCTTATAAGGATATTCTCAAACTTGAAAAATTCTTGCGCGATAAGCCTGTGGCCGAACGCGAAATGGGCGCTCAACTCATGCAAGAGGTGATGGCGTATGCCGAAACGACTGCTTGCCGCCGCAAGTTTTTGTTGCATTATTTTGGAGAAGTTTACGATGATTCCGAGTGTGATAATATGTGCGACAACTGCCGATTCCCGAAGGAAAAGGTGGAAGTGAAAAAAGAGATGTTATATGCACTCAAATCCATTGTGGAATTGGATGAGAATTTTGGTATCAAGCCAATTTTGGATTTCATCACCGGCAGGGAAACCAAGGAAATGAAGGATTATCGCTTCGACCAAAAAGAATTGTTTGGCGCAGGTAAGGATAAGGATGAAAATTTCTGGGGTTCGGTATTGCGACAAGCAATGCTTAATGGATTGATTATAAAGGATATAGAAAGTTACGGTTTACTGAAAATGACGGAAAACGGGCGAAAGTTTATCGAAAAACCTTATCCTTTCCAGATTCCGATGAATCACGATTATGACAAAGAAAGCACCGATCCTGATGAATCTGGTGGTAGAACTGCTGTATTGGATGATACTTTGCTCAATATGCTGAAGGATTTGCGTAAGCGCGAAGCCAAGCGCCAGAACGTGCCACCTTATGTGATTTTTCAGGACCCTTCACTCGAAGATATGGCTACGCAGTACCCGATTTCTATGGAGGATATGACAAAAGTGAGCGGGGTGAGTAGTGGTAAGGCTTTGCGCTATGCCAAGCCATTCTTGACGTTGATTCAAAAATATGTAGAAGAGAATGAAATCGAGCGCCCAACCGATTTTGTGGTGAAGCAGGTGGCCAATAAGTCCAAGTTAAAAGTGAATATTATTCAAGGTGTAGATCGCAAGACGCCTTTGGAAGATATTGCGGATGCCAATAATATTACAATGGAAGAATTGCTGGAAGAAATGGATGTTATTGTCAATTCTGGCACTAAGTTGAATATTGATTATTACATCGAGGAGGTCGTAGATGAATATACACGGGAAGATATTATAGAATATTTTATGTCATCCGAAAACGACTCCCCGGAAGATGCTTTCGCAGAACTCCGCGAAGACGATGTCACGATTGAAGAAATTCGGTTGGTGCGTATTAAATTCCTTTCTGAAATGGCGAATTGACGTTTCTGGCTTGAAGTTTGACCTTGTTATTCATTGTTTTCACTTAACCTAAGTCGAACAATATCAAGCCTTAAACAAAAAAAAGCAGCCCAACGGATCGCGCCAGGCTGCTACAAAAACCAACTTCAAAAAGGGGTTTAGCGTAGATCTTTCGTTCGTGGAATTATAAAAATCTGTCCCCTCTGTTTATATTGTTTCCAGATGGATTGGAATAAACTTTTATTTGTGACAAAGTCACAAAGGCTTAGGTTTAAGGCATTTGTCTTGTAAATGTGGGCTATCTTTGAAACCGATTTTTTCAAAATAGCGAACATTGCACCCAGGTGACGGTACATTATTGTAGTTGCTACTTCCGGAGGAGTCATAAGTGTCCTAATCACAAATCGGTTTTGGGAAGGTACGTAAGGGAAAGGAGTTGCCTCCACTTAGCTCTCAAATATCACGAATTTTCATTCGTGTAGTTTCTCAGACACAAAGTTAATACTTTTACGATAAAAGGCAAGAGGTAAAGAATACATATTCTTTTTTTTAAAGCATTAAATGGTTTACGGAGTGGTATTATTCAGGTGCTGTGCGGTCGCATCAAGGCTTTCGTAGAAGGCTTCTCCGTACTTCCGAATCAAGGCATTTTTTACAAAACGATATACCGGCATTTGCTCTTGTTTGCCCAATTTGCAAGCGGCCGAGCAAATATCCCAACGTTCATAATTAATAATTTCCAGTTGATCCTCGCCACGTGGGCTTATTCTTAAAGGATATAAATGGCAGGAAACTGGCTTCTGAAAATCAATCGCACCGGCACGATATGCCTGCTCAATTCCGCATTGCGCAATGCCATTTTCATCGCGGGTCATGTAAACGCAAGCCCCACCATTCAGAAGCGGCGTGCCAAAATCTTCGGCATCTTCGTAAAATTTATAAACCCCTTCTTTTTCAATGGTTTTTCGGCCGGCTTCGGTAAGAAAAGGCGCAACATCAAGATAAATATTTTGTAAAATATTCAATTCTTCATCCGACAAAGGCGCGCCGTAGTCGCCTTCCCAACAGCAAGCGCCCTTGCAGGCATTTAAATTGCATAAAAATTGCTCCTGCACTACTTCATCACTCACTAACACATCCTGAATCATTAACATTTTTTCAAAAATTTGATAAAAATCCGCCGAAACGGAATTTTTTTGGTAAAAAATTGCAAATGCTTCGTTCTAAAAAAGCAAGAACCACTAAAAGTTGTATTTTAGCGAGGTTTTACAGAAAAAATATCCCAAAATTATGAAAAGAATTCTGATTGTTTTGATAGCGAGTTTTACAATGCTTGCCACCGTTGCAGCGCAATCGAAAATCGCAGCACGCGAGGTGCAACAAGCCACCAACGCCGTAGCTACTTTGTACCAATTGGATGAAACACAAAAAGAGAAAGTGTATGAAATTCAAGATCGTCGGCTGCGCAATCTTGCTCAGATAGAGGCAATTAAAGCTACTGATTATGATACATATTTGCTCAAACGTAGGGCCATACAAATCGGAACGGACAGTGCGATCAAGCGTTTGCTCAACGAAACCCAACTCAAAATATACGATGCGCAAGTAGCCGCACGCCGCCAACAGGAAGTGAATAAAATGATCGATTTGAAGAAGCAAGGCGCAAGCAAAGAAAAAATCGAAAGGGCATTGCTGGAAATTGAATAAGTCTCAAAACAACAATAGCTGTAAGGTTGTTAGCAAATTGTGATAGGTCTCTATTCCAAAAAGGAAATTTTATTTTGTCAACATAAACTAAGTAAACGCATAAATGGATCCCCTTAAACAGAAATTTATTGAGAAAGCTTCTGCTTTGCGCGATAAAGTGAAAGCGATGCTAAAAGAACACAGCGAAACGGTCGTAGGCGAGGTAAACATGGGCCAAGTGTACGGCGGAGCTCGCGACATCAAAATGATGGTATGGGAAACTTCTGAACTGGATGCACAAGAAGGTATTCGTTTCAGAGGTTATTCTATTCCAGAATTGCAAAAACTATTGCCGAAAGGTGACAAAGAAGTGCGTCCAGAGGGTTTATTCTGGCTAATGCTTACCGACGAAGTGCCTACGGAAGCAGAAGTGGACTGGCTACGAAATGAGTGGCGCAGACGGAGCGAAGTACCCCAGCACGTTTTTGCAGTGCTGGAAGCTTTGCCGAAAGAGACGCACACGATGACGCAGTTTACGATCGCTATTAATGCACTACAAACCGAAAGCATTTTTGCGCGTCGCTACGATGAAGGGCTTGCTAAATCAGAGCATTGGGATCCGACTTATGAAGATAGTATGAATCTTATTGCCAAATTGCCGCGCATCGCGGCCTATATTTATAGGCGTACTTATCATAATGACAATCATATCGAACCGAATGCCGATGAAGATTGGGCTGGTAACTTTGCGCATATGCTAGGCTTTGAAAATGTTGATTTTAAAAACTTGATGCGTTTATATCTGACCATTCATGCTGACCATGAGGGGGGTAATGCTTCTGCGCATACGGTTCATTTGGTTGGTTCTACCCTAAGTGATCCTTATTTATCATTCTCAGCGGGTATTAACGCTTTGGCAGGGCCGTTGCATGGATTGGCAAATCAAGAAGTAATCAACTGGATTTTTGAAATGATTGAAAAATTGGGTACTTCCAACCCAAGTAAAGGTCAAATCGCCCAGTATGTGAAAGATACCTTGGCGGCAGGTGTAGTTGTGCCAGGCTATGGTCACGCGGTATTGCGGCAGCCTGATCCAAGATTTATGGCCCAAAAAGCATTTGCAGAACAATACATTAAAGATAATCCGATTGTGCAAATTGTTTGGGATGTATTTGAAGTAGTACCGCCGATTTTGCAAAGCCTGGGTAAAGTAAAAAACCCCTGGCCCAATGTAGATGCGCATTCTGGCGCTTTGCTGGTACACTACGGATTGAAGGAATCTGGCTTTTATACAGTGTTGTTCGGCGTATCGCGGGCATTAGGTGTGTTAGCAGCTACCTGCTGGTCGAGAGCTTTGGGTATGCCGATTGAGCGACCTAAATCGGTGACGAGCGATTGGGCTTTCGACTTTCTGGCAAAGCATAAGGAGGAAGTGGGGGTTAATTAGGTGATGAGGTCATAGGGTGATAGAGGAAGTAATTGAGCATATTTAAACTATTTAAAAATCTTTATAAAGGGCTGATTATCAATTTTATTGACTTTCAATCATTGATTCTAATACTGCTCAAGTGCTTAAGATTTTTATGTTCCAAAAAATGGGCCGCAGCGAGTATAAATTCGTTGCGGTTTATTTTTTTATGAAAAATTAGCTTTCTTTTCTATGGACTATATTTGAAATCCTTATTTTTGAGCGGCCGCTAACCAAAGAAAATTTGATTGTATCACCAAATTAAGCATTTTAAATTATGGAACTTCCAGCGAATTTGAAATACACTGAAGAACATGAATGGATTAGAGTAGAAGGCAATACAGCGTATGTAGGGATTACGGATTTTGCGCAGGGCGAACTCGGCG
>JANRME010000099.1:0-8906 GCA_033761835.1 Saprospiraceae bacterium | reverse complement strand
ATGGCAATGAAGATACTGGCTTTACCTATATAAGAAACAGGCATAATTATTACAGTGACAAAGATTATTGGCGCGTAATAACCAATAAGAATGGAAAAGAAATTCTAAATTTAGAAGACCCCAGCAGATTCAGTAAATATTCTATTCCTATAATTCATTATACTGAAATAGCAGACAGTATATTCAAATCAGAAAATCGAAATTTTGAAAAAAATAAAAACCCTGAATTTTTTGATATGTATTCAGGCAACTATGAACATCCAGAGGGAGTAAGCATAAAATATCACCTTATTACATATAAAAACACACCCATTATTCATACTCTTTTTCCAAATGAAAGGAAATTTAATAGAAAAAAAGTTATCAATTTAGTTCGCGGTGGAGTACATGGTGAAGAGAATCTTAAAGATCGTACAAAAACAATTTTTATACCCTATAAAGATGCTAAACTAACAAAATATACTATACTCATCAGAAAAGAGTATATGTCAAGCACTGAATTAATTTTTATTATGAAACATGATAAAAATGGTAACCCTGAAAAAATCATGAAAATAACAGAAAGAGAAGTGAATACTGAACTTTCTATTCAGCATGAATTAACAAGATATGAATACTCGGATTTAACGAATTTTGAAAAAATTATCCGACAATTAATGAAAGAAGACGGAGATATTTAGCTTCCCGATTACACCAGTCTGCCTCTAATAAATTCCAAATTAAAAACGAAGTATGCTGGCGCCGGATTGCATCCGGGGCTTCTATTCATTATGCTCAGCTACTATTTTCTATCGAAAAGTTAATATAGATAAAGGTTATATTAACTTCTTAATAAATTCTTCAATCAGTGGGCTATCCGTCAAGCCGATTCGAATTTGTGCTTAGTGGGATTCCGAGATTTCTCCTTTAAATTCTAATAAATCATTTTCATATAATTTTACAAAATCATCAACTCTATAATCAAAATAAGTATTGCAATCAACGTAAGAATCGACCATCAATCCATTGTGGATATCGGGCTTGACCCAAACTAAGGTAGAGTAAGGCAGGTTTCTGGATTCGATATTTTTTTTTTTTCAAATTGAGACGTGCAACAAACCAAAATAATGAGGTCATTTTCTGTCCTGGATATGCAAATAATATAATGCGGAATGGATGTTGATAATTTTTGACTAGAGAAGTAATATACTTTCCCTGGGATTATACCTTCTATAAAAAGTTCAACCGGCAACTTCATACAAGGTGATATAAATAGCCATTTTCAAGAAAGACCTCCTTTGATAAATTTAAGGATTCTTCCGTATCATTAAAAAAATTATTATAATCATTATCTGTATTTTCAAAAAAATCTTCATAATTCATTTCAAATCTGGAAGATGTTTTTGAATTGAGGTAAGATTCAAATTTTTTCCATTCTGGATAAAGGTGAGATATTTCAGAGAGTTTAAATTCACTCAAATGAGCAAACTTATCATAGATGGTTTGCATTGCTTCCAAATCACTTGAGGAAAATACGAATTGATCTAACGATGATTTAGAAATATAATTATAATGAGTCGTATTTTCTAGGTAATGGTTTCTGTATTCTTTTTCTTCACTTGTTAAAAAATCCGTATTTTCAGCTAAATCTTTTGTGTTAGATGCAACTGGTCCATAATTTAAAGCAAAATAGGTATCATTCAAAATAGGTCTTCCGAACTTTCTTAAATGCAATCTATCCGAAAGCCAAATGAGCTTCAAAGCTTTCATTTTATTAATCTCTCCTCCGCCTTTGATTGCAAAGAAATTAAGTGCCTGAACCGCTTTTTTATAGTTAAATCCTAGCATTAAACAATTTGTGTTTTAATGAATACAAAAATAAACGTTTTTTTTTCTTTTTTGCAAATGGATATTTTAAATTGCTTATTATTTCTATTCAAATCTTCGAGCCTTCGTTTCCTTTTAAAACACAAAGGCTCGAATGAAATCGGAAACAATATTCAACTCGCCTCTAACGCATCCTTACTCGGTCTTTTCAGAAAAGGCGCGTGTGGCTCGGCTTGATACCAAAATACAACGGAACTAATATCGGATTGCTGCAACAATTTATTAGAAATCAGATAGATAGAAGGTAATTCTCGTAACTCGAATTTATTCAAATACTTTTTTCATAAAAATTAATTTATGGCTTTTTTGGGCCTCATTTGCAAAATATTGTCAAAAACCGCTTGATAACCAAAGAAATTTTGCGTTTTCCACGCTATACCCTATAAAATCTCTCCTATCTTTTTCTTATCTATGCGTCTTAGAACAATGCTTTTAATACGATGGATACATAAGATGCTTTTGATATTTGGATTTTGAATTATCTATTAGCATTCATAGTATCAGCAAAGTGAGCATTGATAGCATCTAAATTCCTTTAGAATCAACCGAAATTATGAGCGAGCAAAAAACACGGCAGCAAGGTACTTTGATTCAGGCATTCGGCCTCCCGACCGCCATCATTCTGGTGGTGAGTTCCATTATTGGTTCGGGCGTTTATAAAAAGGTAGCGCCCATGTCGGCGGAATTGGAATCGCCATCCTTAGTATTGTTAGTATGGTTATTGGCGGGGATTATATCCTTGCTGGGGGTGCTTACCACTGCTGAAATTGCAGGAATGGTGCCGGGAAGCGGCGGCCCTTTTGCTTATTTTAAGCGGATTTACGGCCGCACGTTTGCGTTTTATTATGGCTGGTCGAGCTTCACCGCGATTCAATCGGCTTCAATTGCTTCGATTTCGTATGTATTTGCGCATTCGCTTAACGCGATTCTTCCTCTGCCTCGCCTAAGCGAAGACATAGAAAAAGCGTATAATATTTTTGGAATTTTCTATCCTTTAGAAAACCTGGGTGTCAAACTGGCGGCGGTCGGATTGATTGTTATCCTGGGTTTCATCAATTTTAGGGGTGTACGCGAAGGCGGCACGGTAAGCAAAATTATCACCAGCACCGTGATTGCCAGCTTGTTTGTAATTATTTTGCTGGCTTTATCTATGGCGACCGATGGTATGACCCACCTCAGAACAAACGCTTCGACTTATCCACCCGAAAGTTTTAGTGCAGGCAAGCTGGGTTTTATTACAGCGCTATTTACGGCTATGCTAGGCGCCTTTTGGGCTTATGAAGGTTGGATTACATTGGGTTTTATGGCCGGTGAAGTTAAAAATCCGACTCGTAATATTCCACTCTCCTTGATTTTCGGAACGCTGATCGTCATTACGGTCTATCTTTTGGTCAATTCTGCTTATTTGTATGTATTGCCGGTTGATGAAATGATCACGGTTTCACAGGATACCAATAAAATTGCGGCAGTAGAAGTAATTCGAAAGCTATTTGGTGATGGAGGTGTATTCCTGATTTCACTGCTGATTGTGGTGACCACAGCCGGTTGTACCAATACAACGATTATGGCTGCGGCAAGGATTTATTATGCAATGGCGGAACAAGGTATCTTTTTTCCAAAAGCAGCCCATATTCATCCTCGTTACAATACCCCGGGCAACGCCTTGCTTTATCAGGGAATCGTATCCAGCATATTAGTGTTTTCAGGTAGTTTCGACCAATTGACGGATATGCTCGTATTTGCACAGTTTATTTTCTATGGCGCGATTGCGGTAGGCGTGTTTGTAATGCGGCGCAAGGAACCCGATACGCCAAGACCTTATAAAGCAATTGGTTATCCAATTATACCTGCTTTATATATACTTTTTTGTACATATCTAGTGCTGAATACCATCTTCACGCGCCCACGCGACGCGGGTATTGGTTTGTTTCTGATTTTGATCGGAACGCCGTTCTATTTGTATTGGAATCGGAAAAAAAAGTAATAGCGAGAGAGAAAAATTGAAGGAAGAAATAAATTGTTTCTTCCTTCGATCCAATAATAGATATTATGCAGCATGCGTAATATTCGATTTTTCAAACGCAAAGGATCGTAAATATTTACCTAATAATCATATTTTTACCTTTGCGTTACTTCGTCATTCCTTATAAAGTCTAATTATTATTTATCATCCCCAAAAAAAGCGAGAATCTTATCCGCTAATTCCAAGCCAATCAGTGCCTGCGCTTCATTCGTGGATGCGCCGATATGCGGCGTGAAAGAAATGCGTGGATGCTCCAGGATTTCTTTCCGCGGTTTTGGCTCGAAATCAAATACATCCAAGCCTGCACCAGCCAAATGTCCGCTATCTAATGCCTCCAACATTGCTTCTTCATCTACTACACCACCGCGAGAAGTGTTGATTAGGAAAGAACCTTTTTTCATCTTAGCAAATTCTTCCTTTCCAATAATCGGCTTGCCGCCACCAAATGGCACATGCAGCGTCAAGAAATCGGCACTTTTTAGCACATCTTCTAATTCGTAGGTTTCAATTTTGGTAGAAAGGCTCAGGTTTTCGCTGTGGAACAATTTCAACTCGATATTTACTTCCGTTACCGCAATGTCGGCAGGCATCACTTTCATGCCCAAGGCCAAGCCAATCCGCGCAGCCTCTTGACCAATACGACCAAAACCAATGATACCCAGCGTTTTTTCGCGCAACTGAATACCATCAGAATAAATCTTTTTCAATTTATTAAAATCCGAACCAATCCGCATTTGATAGTTGGACTCGTGAAGAAAACGCGCCAAGGCAAACATATGTGCAAAAGCCAATTCTGCTACCGACTGCGAAGAAGCCGCTGGCGTATTGAAAACCTTGATACCCTTGCTTTCAGCGTATTCGTAGTCGATGTTATCCAATCCTACACCGCCTCTTGCAATGAGTTTCAGGTTCGGGCAAGCATCTATCAGGTCTTTGCGCACTTTAGTGGCGCTGCGCACGATGATCACATCATAATCCGGCAACACTTTGGGGAGGTCTTCTTGAGCAACTTTATCCAAATCAACCTCATAACCGGCCTCTTCAAGCAGGGTCAAGCCATCGGGATGAATACCGTCATTAGCGAGGATTTTTATCATTATCTCAGAAGTTTTTGATTATCAAATCATTAGCAAAAAACAAGAACTATCTCCTTTTCAAATCCAGCGCAAACATCTGAAATAATTATCAAAATCTTGAATGCTATTTTAATCAAAAAAGATTTAACAAGATATAGCCGTAATATTTTTATTACTCCGAACGCTCCGAAAAAGTAGGAAATGTAGCAATCGTGTAGTGCGAATATTTTTGCTGCGCCTGCAATGGGAAAGTGTACTGCCGAATAAAACTCGATAAAAACGCATTGAATTCTTCTGCACGAGCGTTGCGCGAATTGGGTCGGAATACATACCCAATGTGTTCAATATTGCCTTTGGTGTCCCAAAATACGTGCAGCCGCACTTTCATGCCTTTGATATCGAAATTAATCCGTCCGGCATAAGCTTCTAAAGCTTTCATCATTTCGAGCCACTTGTCGAAAGCAACCTTCATGTCGTTATCACACGCCCCCAGCAACGTTTGCGGGTATTCCTGTGTAAGCGCTTCGTAGGCTTGTTCGTTTCCGCCGAGTTGGAAAACTTTAGGCAATTGCGCCTGTGAAGTAATATTGGTATTTTGCGCTGCCAGGTTTGCGATGGCTAAAGCGCTCAGCAATGCAGTAAATAAGATGCTATTTTTCATGTTTTTGGGCATTTTGACAAAAATAGTTAAATCTGTGGTACTCTTAAAACTTTAAAAGTTTTTCTATACGAAAAAAGTAACCTTTGGCTATAATTTTGCGTCATAATAACAAACGATAAACGTATTAAAGTCGAAGACATTGCTTTTAATAGAACTTTGGTCGGGTTTACAGTGTATTTTTATCGGATTTATCGTGGTAAATATCGAAGGATATTGGACAATTCCGTTCTAAATCCTTATTTTTGAATATATTATTTATTATGATTGACTTATTCTTTTTCATAACGGCGGGATATGGTTTTTTTCTGGGATTCTATCGAGGAATTATCCAGACCATTTTCACTATTTTGTCCTACGTTTTTGGGCTTTTGGCAGCATTTAAATTATCTCCTGCAGCCACCAAATTCTTAGAAACGGCCACTGGTTCTAATCATCCTCTTATGTTTGTGGCCGGATTTTTGATTGCTTTTTTTGGTACAATGTTTCTTATTCGATTTATTTCCAAAGCGATCTCAGAAGGTATGGAATCTGCCAATGTCAATATTATCAACCAAATGGCTGGTGGTTTTCTAATGGCTTCACTTATGACTTTGGTTTACAGTCTTTTACTCTGGTTCGCTGCTGAATCGCACATCTTGAAACCACAAAGCACTGCTACCTCGCTTACATATCCTTTTTTGGAAAAATACCCTAAAACCGTCTGGAATGCTTTAGGGGCGCTCAAACCAACCTTGCAAAATTTCTGGGAACATTCTGTAGATTTTATGGATCGAATTGAAGAAGTAAGCATTGAACGCACGGAATCTGACCCGAATGTCTATGACATACCAGATGATAAATAAGTTCTTTTGCCTAAATTCGCCTGAAAATCAATACATTTAAAGCTTATGCTCAAGGCGAAAAACTTCTTCTGGATATTATTTTGGCTCAATAGCATCGTCCATCTTTGGGCGACTTTCACTGAAAACCAGCAATTTATACAAATCACAAAGCCCTTGCTAATGCCACTACTGGCAATTAGTTTGTTTGTAGATTCTGGCTTTCAGTTTTTACGCTCGCGCAATTTAGTGCTGCTGGGTTTGCTTTTTTCTTGTGTTGGCGATGTTCTTTTGATGTTGAATAATGCGCAAAACAATTTTTTTGTATTCGGATTGATCAGCTTTCTACTGGCGCATATTGCCTATATTGCAGCCTTTTGGAGTATTACCTCCCTCCGCAAAGGTCATATCGCACAACAACGTTGGTTGGTATTGATCTTCTTGTTGTACCTGTTATGTTTTAATTTCTATCTTTATAAAGGTGTGCCTGCTGATCTTAAAGCCCCAGTCATTATTTATAGTCTTGTGATAATGACGATGGCGATTAGCGCCCTGAATTTGAATAAGAATATCATAAATCAAGCTTTTTATTGGATTTTTCTTGGGGCATTATTTTTTTTAGTATCCGATAGCGTTCTCGCTGCTGAGAAATTTAGGAAACTTGCGTCTTCACAAGGTTTTAATGCCAGTGTTATCATTATGCTCACCTATATTTTAGGTCAATTTGGCATTGCAAAAGGGGTTTCAATTGCAACGAAAAGTGACTAAACCGTCCCTCGGTTGCGGCCTCGCCATAAAGAAATGGCAAGCCGGAAAGGAAAAATAACACTACTGATGATACTTCCTACTGCGAAAAGCAGCATTTCGTTGTAAGTATAACGGATAAGCCCGCTGGATACTTCTATGTTGGTTTGCCCAAGTAATGCTTCGGTGCCATTATAATCTAAATAAGTTTGAAAATTATTCAATTCTTGGATTAGTAAGAATACCAATGGAATACAGAGAAAAATAATAATTAATTTTAGGTTTTGCCGATGTGCTAAAAAAGTGAAAGGAAGAAGGAAAATATAACGAGTCAATGTAATAAAAACAATAATATAAATGACGTTGGAATATAGAAAAGGATAGTAAAGCAGGGCATTTCGGATTGGGAATAATATTCCGAAAATTAATATGATAGTAAATACCCACCAAAATAATTCAAGTTGTAGTAGAATAGAAGATGAGGCAGGTATTATATTAGATTTCATGAAGCAAAAGTAAAAAAGGCTCTATTTCAGAGCCTTAATTGGGAGTAAAATTTCGCCTTCGTAAAGACTATGGCGATTAAAAAAGGAGGCGGCGACCTACTCTCCCGCAATTGCAGTACCATCGGCGCAGAGGGGCTTAACGACTCTGTTCGGAAAGGGAAGAGGTGGAACCCCCTCGCTATAGCCACCTTAATCTTGAGGTGTTGAAGTCTTTGTTGGAAGACTTGCCAACTGCCTTTTAAAGACAATTAGCCACCTTATTTTTGTGATGCTTCGTTCAAGCATCTATATTTTTTTTAGAAGAGTGTTATTCTCTGACTTTTGTTTTTTGCTTGATACATGGGATATTCGACCATTTATCATGGAGCAAAAGCAAGTAAAAACGTACCTGGTCTTTAACAATCAAAGACAAGAGGCAGAGAAGAAAGGCATAATCGAGAGCGCTAAATAGGTGTATCAGAAGCTGTTGGGTAATTAGTACGACTCGGCTGAACCCCTCACGGGGCTTGTACCTGTCGCCTATCAACGTGGTAGTCTTCCACGACCCTCAAGGGAATACTCATCTTAGGGAGGGCTTCGCGCTTAGATGCTTTCAGCGCTTATCCACACCGTACATAGCTACCCGGCACTGCACCTGGCGGCACAACCGGTACACTAGAGGTACGTCCAACCCGGTCCTCTCGTACTAGAGTTAGCTCCCTTCAATATTCCAACGCCCACAACAGATAGGGACCGAACTGTCTTGCGACGTTCTGAACCCAGCTCGCGTGCCGCTTTAATGGGCGAACAGCCCAACCCTTGGGACCTTCTCCAGCCCCAGGATGCGACGAGCCGACATCGAGGTGCCAAACCTCCCCGTCGATGTGAGCTCTTGGGGGAGATCAGCCTGTTATCCCCGGAGTACCTTTTATCCTTTGAGCGATGGCCCTTCCATACAGAACCACCGGATCACTTGAGCCTGCTTTCGCACCTGTTCGATCCGTCGATCTCACAGTCAAGCACCCTTATACTCATACGCTCTTCGCATGATTACCAACCATGCTGAGGGTACCTTTGCGAGCCTCCGTTACTTTTTAGGAGGCGACCACCCCAGTCAAACTACCCACCACACAATGTCCTCCTTTACAGGAGTTAGAACCTAAGTATAAGAAGGGTGGTATTTCAAGGATGGCTCCACGAAAACTGGCGTCTCCGCTTCAAAGCCTCCCACCT
>JANRME010000098.1:0-9958 GCA_033761835.1 Saprospiraceae bacterium | reverse complement strand
ATGTGGAAGAAAAATATCCCGTTTTTGCGATTAAAGATCCTTATCATTTTGAAAAATATGATACGCCTGCATCTAAAGCTTTTGCGGCATGGGCATGGGTGCAAATGTTTTTTAATTATTTTTTATTAGTATATTTCTTTGCTTATATCGCCAAAATCGGCAGCCCGAATATCTTTATTTACGGGGGTTTTGTGTTCCTTTCGATTTACGCTTTCACAGAATTGATGGATCGGCATCGTTATGCCATGTATATTGAAATAATAAAATCGGGGATCGGATTATATTTAATTTACAGTATGGGCGATTGGTTTGGTGCAAGTAATACAGCCGTTCCCTGGTTCACTTATGTGGTGGCAATTTATTTAGTTATTTCAGCAATTATTACATCTTTATTTAGCATTATTGAAATAGGTAAAAATGAGAAAGCTCGGAAACCCGAGCTTTCAGTAGCGTAGTGAAGATTTAGAAATTTCCTGAATTTTATTACTTATTAAGTGGTCGAACAGCTTAATAGTTGAAAGTCAATAAAATTGACAATCAGTAACTCATGGAAATTATTATATAAATTTAATATCCCCGGTTACTTATTTCAATAAAATTCCAACATTTAATCCGGCGCCCATAGCAAAATTCAAGCCATCGCCGGTTTTAGTGATATTATAATGATAATCCGCTATATTATCATTATTATCAAAGCCATAGCCAAATCCAACAAACATATCAATTAAAAAGACATCGGAATAAACCCATTGTTTGCCCAAATTGAGCATTACAGCCCCATAATTAACGCTTCTTCTCTCGCGTTCGCCATTAAAATCACTACCCCACAAATCTGCTTCATAAAAGCCAAAAGTCAATTCGGGCTTCACGTAACCGCCTTTGAGAATATGCGCATAACGCATTCCCCGTATATAATAATCGGGCGTACGATAAAATTTATAAGTAGCGCTAAAGAAAACGCCCGCTGCATCTCGGTTATCAAGGTTTTTACCCAAGCCAATAAATCCGATTTTGGTCTCAAAACTCCGGCCAGGCTTGATGTTGCGCTCGTAAGTAAAATTGGTATTGCCAAATAAAGGCGAGAGGAAGCCAATTTTGATGGCGTGTTTCCTTTGATCGGAATATAATTCAGGATTTGTAAAATTATCCTGGAATACCTCGGTGCGTCCGCTTTGGAAAACAATTTTTTGCACCAGGGATTTGTCAATGGTGTAAATTGGTCCATCGGGTTCATCAAATATGCGGTATTTGACTTTATCTTCATCCACCTCCATGACTTTCGCTTGAATCGTTTCTCCGTTTTTCTTGTGAATGACGTCCTGCGCTTGCAAAGCATTCCAAGTGCAAAGGGTCATTAGGAATAGAAGAAAAATAAGCTTTTTCATATCAGAGAGAAATTTGGTGACAAAAATTCGATAAATGTAACACATTTTTAAAATGCGCCATATCTGAATTATAAAGACGGTTAACTATGCGCTTCGGGTTGGTTGACTTATTTTTATGCGATTAAAACCCTATTCAATGCTGTTGAAAAAAATCGGATTAGTACTCGGGCCTTTGTTATTCCTGATTATTTTGTTATTACCCGCGCCAAAATTTATCACACCCGAAGCCTGGAAAGTGATGGCCCTGGCGGCTTTTATGATTACCTGGTGGGTCACCGAAGCAATGCCCTTGCCGGTGACGGCGCTATTGCCTATTATTTTTCTGCCACTTTTAGGCGTGAGCAATCTTCGCGCAGCCACTGCCCCTTACGCCAATCCGGTCGTTTTTTTGTTTATGGGTGGTTTTATGATTGCGCTGGCGATGGAAAAATGGCATTTGCATCGGCGCATCGCTTTGAATATTGTAAAATTGGTCGGTACGAATGCGAATGGCATTATTCTTGGCTTTTTCCTCGCTACTTTTTTCCTTAGTATGTGGATCAGCAATACCGCCACGACGGTACTAATGTTGCCAATCGCGCTCTCCGTCATTAATCTTTTGACGGGTGAAAACGCTGAAAACACTGATAAAAGTAAGCAATTTTTTGCTTTGGGTATTCTCTTGGCAATTACGTATGCTGCCAGCATTGGCGGAATGGGTACCGTGATTGGAACGCCTCCAAACGTAGTGGCGGCGGGCTATCTGCGCGAAGCATTTGATTATGAAGTGAGTTTTATGCGATGGTTGGCTGCGGCTTTGCCATTTTCAATAGTGATGGTTTTTATATCTTATTTCCTGATTGTCAAAGTGATGTATCGAAATAATCTGGGGCGTTTTGAAGGTGCGGAGCAATTGATTAAAGATGAAGTAAAATCACTGGGTAAGATGAATCTCGGTGAAAAACACACGCTGATCGTCTTTATTGGCGCGGCTTTGCTCTGGATGCTGCGTGTACCGCTAATACAATTCACAGATTGGTTTTATGAAACAATTTTAATAGAAAATCTTCAATTATTTACTTTAGAACAAGTTGGGAAACCACCGTATTTAAAGCTTTCTGACGAGGTGATTGCAATGATAGCAGCTGTTGCTTTATTTATTATTCCAACGAATTTTAAAAAAGGACATCATGTTTTGGAATGGCGCGATACAGAAAAATTGCCTTGGGGTATTTTGCTTTTGTTTGGTGGTGGGCTTAGTCTTGCGGATGCGCTAGAAAGCACCGGAATTATTCAGTTGATTGGCGATCAATTTGCTAACTCTACCTATTCAGAATGGCTGGTGGTAGCTGCTTTGGTCACAATTTCAGTATTCTTGACGGAGATTATGTCGAATGTGGCGCAAGTGACGGTCTTCCTGCCGGTGGTCGGCGCGATGGCGCAAGGTTTGGGCATGAATCCTTTTGAAGTATGCATCCCGGTGACACTGGCGGCGAGCGCAGGGTTTATGTTGCCGATGTCCACTCCGCCCAATGCCATTGTATTTGCGAGCGGGCATATCAAGATTGCGCAAATGGTCAAAGTCGGTTTTTGGTTAGATATTTTATCTATTATACTCAATATCTTTATTGTTTATCCTTTGGTGAAATGGCTTTTTTAGCATTTTATATCATAATTGCATAAATAAAATATCATAACAGTATAATAAATGAGCGAACTCAAGAAAAAGCTAACCCTCTACGGTCTTACCATGATCGCCGTTGGTTCAAGCATCGGCTCTGGGATTTTTGTTACACCATATCAAGTTGTTCAGGCGGTACCGCATCATGGATTTGTATTATTGATTTGGGCGCTGGGTGGTGTGATTGCATTGACTGGGGCCTTGACGTTTGCAGAATTGGGCGGAATGTTCCCGAAAGCCGGGGGGGTCTATGTTTTCTTGAAAGAAGCCTTTGGCAAAGAAATTGGTTTTTTATATGGCTGGATTACCTTATTGGTTATTAATACTGGGGCACTGGCGGCGCTGGGCATGGCATTGGCGGAATATATGACTTATTTTTTTCCGCTGGACGCGAATGGAAAAATCATATTAGCAATAATCGTAATAGCAGGCTTGACAGGCATTAACGTCATTGGTGTAGATGTGAGCCAATGGTTCGCCAATGTTTTCACTGGCTTGAAATTGCTGGCAATGCTGGCAATTATTATCGTCGGATTCCTATTTTATAACCCTGAAAAAGTGCAACTCAGCTTTTCGCTTCTTGAAAATACGCCTCCCAATCTCGGTAGCGCATTATTAATAGGATTGATTGGTGTTTTATGGTCATTCGGAGGCTGGCATCATGCGTCTTACCTTGCAGGCGAAGCCATCAACGCCTCTAAAACCGTACCCCGTGCGATGCTCTTCGGCGCTTTGATTGTGACGGTTGCTTATCTTGCTATTAATCTGGCATATATGCTATTATTGCCTTTGCCGGAAATTGCCAATTCTACAAGGGTTGCCGGAGATGCGATTGGTTCGGTATTTTCTTTCGGCGGAAAATTAGTCGCTATTGCGATAGCTATCTCTATTTTCGGCACGATTGGCATTTACACGATGAGCGCGCCGCGCATTTATTTTGCAATGGCTCAAGATGGTATTTTTTTCAAACAGTTGGCATTCGTACATCCGCGCTTCCGCACGCCCGCTTATGCGATGATTACACAGGCAGTTTGGGCGATTTTATTATTATTATTTTGGGGAACATTTAGTAATTTAATTACTTATGTAACATTTATGGATATTTTATTTATGGGGCTCGCAGGTGCTTGTGTATTCGTTTTTCGCGCCAAGCGCAAAGAGGTGGAACGCCCTTATCGCACTTTCGCTTATCCTGTTGTACCGCTTATTTTTGTTGGCATTTCGGCGGCTTTCGTCATCAATACGTTGATTCAAAGGCCCAGCCAGGCCTTGGCAGGATTGGCTTTGACAGGAATTGGAATCCTTGTTTTTTGGTTATTTAAAATGCGGAAAACTTCATCGGATGAGCGTCACATCACCTGATAATTTTGCAATTGCATCATCAATAAATCGAACGCGGGCCGTCCAAACATAAACGCCTGTTTGCATTGGTTTTGCATTAAAACTGCCGTCCCATCTCAGGATTTTGGCATCCGAAGTATCATTGTCACCAGCAAAAAGCAGATTGCCCCAGCGATCAAAAATCTGCAAGTCAAGAATTACATCCACTTCTCTACTCGGAAAGAGTTGAAAATAATCATTTACGCCATCTCCATTCGGCGAAAAAACATTGGGCGCATACACGCGCATTGGGTTATTGACAAAAATAGTAAGCGAATCGCTTGCCTCACAAGTGGCTGTGTTTGTGGCAATTAACGTGAATGTAGTCGTGCGCAAAGGTTTTGCCAGCGGCTCCGCGCAATCAATACAACTCAGGGCATCCGGTGGATTCCAGGCATAACTGGCAATTACCGCTTTGCTCAGCGCAGTTAGAATAAGGCTATCGCCTAAGTTAATCGTCAAAGAAGAATCCAGCCGCACTGCGAATATTGGCGGCGCTTTCAATGCCACTGTTTTTGTAAGGGTGCAGCCATTGGCATTTTTTACTAGAATTTCATAATCTCCACCGGGAATATCGAGAAATTGAAGATTTGATTGAAATACTTGCCCATTAATCGAAAACTCATAAGGTGGCGAATCGCCTTGCAGCCCAGTAATTTCAATACTTCCATCACTACTGTAAGAACAAATCGGAGGTTTTAATATTAAATCAAAATCGCTGATTTCAGAATTAATGACTTGAATCGTGTCTTGCCCAAAGCAGCCGTTCACCGAAGTAACCGTCACGCCATAAATATCAGGTTTATCTATGTCCAAAACCGCTGTGTTCGCGCCGTTCGACCAGCTATATTTTGCAAAATCGCCCGCATCAAGCGTATTTATTGCTCCTTTACATAGAATACCTTCGCCATCAATTTGAAAAGTAGATAAATCTTCTACGATGATTGAAAAAGTGGTCACGCTGTCGCAATCATTCGCGGCTTTGCTTGTAATATCAACGATCCCAGCTTGAAAAACAGGCATATCGCCAAGTCGAATGGTATCGCCTTTGCAAATCGTTCTTAGAATCGTATCGCTGCGTTCCGGCTGATAGGTCACGCGGGTAGGATTCGACACAATTCGGCAATTGGATTGCGTAATATTTGCTGCTGAACTCGCCACCGTCAAACGAAAGTATTGCCCATCGGCTGGGATGCCAAGATTCAAGCTTCTTCCAGTTTCACCAGGAATGTCCATCCAAGGCCCGTTTCCCGTAGAACTTTGCTGCCATTGAAAAACAGGATTTTGGAATGCCGAGCCAATCACTTGTGAACTAATTGTAATATCTCTACGCGTTGTACAAAAGCCGGAAGTATCAATCAACACTACTGTAGGGCCGCAGGGCCGGAAGGAAATATTGTCCAATGCCAGGTCATTACCGAAACCGCCGGGCGCGTTATTGCGCAAGGATAACTTGATTTCAGTAGCATTGGAATCGGTTGTAAAAGTAAAACCATAAGTGTACCAGCGCGTGTCAATCGGCACATTACCGGTACTAAATTGCACTTCGCCATTTATAAGAAAAGAAACATTCGGTGCAATAAAACCAGTGCCTCGGCTGGGGTCGTTCATCGAAATAACATCTGCTGAAAATTCATAATTTGTATTTCCACAAACACTCACCGTTTTTTCATAAAACAAACCTGGCGAGAAGCTTGCATTCACGACCATCATATAGCCACGAGGATCATCGCTATTATCTTTAATATTAATCCAATCAATCGCTGCGAAACTTCCCCAGGAAGTCGTATTATTCGTAATACAATAAGAGCCATCATTGGGAGGTGCGAAGCGTGCGTAACTATATCCCGGCGCCAGGCGCGGATCGGTCTGCAACACATTCTCATCTCCAATTCCAAAAGTGCCATCCTGAAAAATATTATCGCCCACCGAGCCATTACAAGTCTGTCCGTAAGCGCCAACCGCATACATTAAAGACGCCAGCGAAAGACTTATAATGATTTTTTGCATTTTTTTTATTTTGAATAAAAATAGGGCTTTACCATCTTTTAATAAAACGAAAAATTATGTAAAGTTTTTAAAAAAAATCAGGATGCAAAAATCTGGCTAAAATCCTTGAAAGCCTTGAATTCCAAGGCATTTCCACTAGGATCAAGGAAAAACATGGTAGCTTGCTCCCCCACTTCGCCTTTAAAACGGATATAAGGTTCAATAATAAATTCAATGCCATGCGCCTTGAGTTTTTCAGCTAAAGCTTCCCATTGTTCCATTGTTAATATAGCACCAAAATGTTTAATGGGTACTTGCTTGCCATCCACAGGATTAGCAGGTGGTTCGCTGATTGCTTGCTCTGTCAAATGCGCAGAAATCTGATGTCCGTAAAAATCAAAATCGATCCAGCGCTCGGCAGTGCGGCCAACTTTGCAACCAAGCAATCCTTCATAAAAATTGCGCGTTTGCACTAAATCTTTCACTGGAAAAGCTAAATGAAATGGATTATTCATGATATAATATTGAATGTTAAATATAAAGTTTTATTTCGTATTAAAATTTAATAATTTCAAAAATTACCAGCCTTTATACTGCGGCGGTTTGACACCTTTCAAACGCAAATAAACAATAATCTGACCGCGATGATGCGTATGATGATCATTTAATAAAGTCATAATCTGGCGTTTATTCATATCCCCTGCAAAAAATTTTACAGGCTCTTCCAACTGCTCCGATTTCAGATTCGCGAGTGTCTCGGCCGCATTTCCAAAGCCTTCTTTCATAATGGCAATTACTTCCGCTTTGGTGTAATCTTTCTTTTTTAAATCCTGTGTCAATGCTTTTCCACCTAAATAACTACTGATCAACCAATTAGCATTGCCGATAATATGTAATAATTGTTCTTTAAAACTCATTTCTTCGGCGACGGGCTTAAAATCATAATATTCCTCCGGCATCAATTCAGCGATTTCAAGGGTATAGGCGGTCGCATTTTTCAGTTTTTGCTGGCTTTCAACGATATAATTACTTTGAGCAAAAGTAAATGTTGATAATAATATAAGTGAATTAATTAATATTATTTTTTTCATTACCAAAATCGATTTTATGATATAATAAATTAGCGTTGCTTTAAATGCTGGGGTAAATTCGTATACTGAATCAGCATCTGTTGAAATTCATTCGATTTGCTGGAAATCAAAGTAATTTCTTGTACCAGCCCAAGGTCATCTATATAATCAATGTCAAAGATAGAAGCGCCAATCAATCTGCGTCGAGTAAAAGATGTAATTCTGCCAACGGCTATCTTTCGTCTCAATCCAAGTGATTGATCGAACCAAGAACCAAGGTTTCGTCCTGATATTTCTAAAGTATTGTGTGTAAGCCGAATATGAAGATTCTTCTGAAGCAACAAAAGCCCCAGAACGCGCGAACCCAGCGTACTACCGCCCATTCCAGAACATTTCTTGTCTTCAAAAAGAATAGGCTCCATTACATTGCTATTTGACCAATTTGAACACCTTCGGGGTAGGCAATTTTTACATTATGCTCGCCCAAGGCTTGTTTTACACGACGATACACTTCAAAATACACGTCCCAGTAGTCTTCTACGGTTGCATACGGCCGCACTGCCAGCATCAAATTATGCGAATCAAACGTCTCGATACCTACAAATGGCGCGGGGTCTTCCAAGACTTTGGGCGTTGTTTTTAATACTTCCAAAATAATTTCACGGGTTTTTTCAAAATTCTCTTCGTACGAAATTGCTATTTTCAAATCAATCCGTAGATGCTTTTGTGCGGAAAGATTTGTAATAATGCCGCTAATAGCCATTGCATTCGGCACGATAACGGTGCGATTGTCGAGCGTAACAATAACGGTGTTCAGCATCTGAATCTCGCGCACATGACCGACATTGTTTTCCACTTGAATCAAATCGCCCATTTTATAAGGTCGAAAAATCAAAAGAAGAATGCCCGCCGCAAAATTACTTAGGCTGCCCTGCAATGCCATACCTACTGCGAAACCCGCTGCTGCCAGCACCGCTACAAAAGAGGTCGTTTCAATTCCAACAATGCCCGCTACACTGAAAACTAACAATACTTTGAGTAGTACAGATAGCATCGAAGCCAAAAAAGGGCGAATATCCTCGCCGACGCCGCTGCGTTGCATCCCCTTGCTCATCCAGTCCGCAATTTTATTAATGATACGCAACCCCACCAGCAATACAAGGATTGCCAACACCAGTTTAGGCGCGTAATGTATGACCATCGAGGTCATTTCTCCCATGTACTTGTTCAATTGTTCCATATTTTTTGCCTGTTCAAAATTTTAAAATTTGCCTTGCAATTTCAGTGTTTATTAAATGAGCTCAGAATGACGGTAAAAATAATGCAAGTCTTGCATCTATCATTGTGACTAGTCGAAATAGAATGGTTCTTTATAAAAAACGGACTGGATAGGGCAATTAGGTTATTGTTTCCATATTTTATATGTTTTAAATAATTTTCCTTCATTCTTTACATTCAAAAAATAAAGCCCGCCTGGTAAGCCTAATAAGTTGACTTGCGTCTGCGCCCGAAAAATATTTGCTTGCATCATTCTACCATAGGCATCTATCAATTGATAAGTCATTTGATCTAAGCTCTTGCTTTCTATTTGTAAATAATCTTTAGTAGGATTTGGGTAAATCTTTATATTTATTTCATTATCAATATTCACAATAAAGGTTGTGACATCGTTTAAAATTTGAATTTGATCAAACCAAAATTTTACATTCTGTAAAGCGCCTTGTTCCGATACAATTTCCAAGCGATCAACGGCTTTCCAATCGAATTTTCCCTGCGGATTGTACCAATTATTATTATCCCAAGAACCTTGTTCTGTAAAGTTTTTTAGTGGAATTCGCACATGATGCCATTGGTTATCCCATTTAGCAAGGCTTTCATCAATCGTCACACCTATTCGCCAGGGGTGGTCGTTAGGATCATTGTTTTTGCTATCCACAAAGCGAATATCAAAAGTTTTTTCGGGGCTATCGCCGCGAATCCAAAAATCAAGTGCATAATTATTATTTAATAAATAGGATAAATCTTTATTAGGTTTAAAATCAAACCCAATTACATTATATTGCTCCGCGCCGCTCCAATACAGACAATGCTCACCATTATTGGGCTGCGTTTGTGAATAAAAATCTAATGTGCCGCTGCTATAACTTGATTCAAATATTTTACTTTCGATATAATCGGTGTAAATAGAAAAGCCAATACTATCCGGTTTTAATATAAATTCGGTTTGAGGCGGTGCATTCATGCCAAGCGCTTGTAATAAAGGTACGTTTAAATCATGATCGAATAAATCATTACCATTTTCATTATATAAGCCAAATCCGCCATGATAATCCCAACTCGTCCAGGCGATGCCTTTTTCCTCCAAATATTTACGCACCGTATCATACCAGAAAACACGATCTTCATTATTGCTATTCGGAATGTAAACGCCAAATTCGCCGCAAAAAATTCGCACATTCCGACTTTGTTTAAAT
>JANRME010000097.1:0-2250 GCA_033761835.1 Saprospiraceae bacterium | reverse complement strand
TTCAGAATGGACACCTGAGCGCATGAAACGATGGGCGTTGAAAATAGGGACAAAGACGGCGGAATTTATTGAAACTTTGATAAAGTCTCGTGCCTTTGCGCAACAATCGTATCGGGCATGTCTTGGCGTTTTGCGTTTGGGAAAACGTTTTGGTGAAGCGCGCCTTGAAAAAGCTTGCGCCAAAGCTTTGTTACTCGGGATGACGCGTTATCAGGAAATTGAATCTTTATTAAAAGAGAACCTTGAAGCAATACCTATCTTTACTTATGCGCCTGTAGCTGTTGTATCCCACCATGACAACATACGCGGACCCGCTTACTACCAGTAAAATTTTTATCATCCACAGGAGGACTTAAAATGCTGACTCATCCCACATTAGAAAAACTGCGCACCTTACGATTGACAGGGATGGCTGATGCCTTCCAGGAGCAATTATCACAACCCTTATCTGATCTGGATTTTGAATCAAGACTGGGTTTGTTAGTGGAGCGAGAATATTATCTGCGAGAGAACCGGCGATTAAAGCGACGCCTGCAACAGGCAAAATTACAGCAAGCGGCTTGTATAGAAGACATTGATTTCCATCGTCAGCGCGGTTTAAACAAGTCAAGGATATTAGAACTTTCTCAAGGGCAATGGATTCATCAGCATTTAAACATATTAATTACGGGGTCAACAGGGTGTGGCAAAACGTATCTCGCCTGCGCGCTAGCGCACAAAGCCTGTTTGCAAGGATTAACGAGCCGTTACTATCGATTGCCCAGGCTCTGCCATGAACTTAAAATCGCCAGGGCCAATGGCTCTTATATGCAATGGCTTTCTCAAATTGCCAAAGTCAATATCCTGATATTAGATGATTGGGGGCTGGTTGCGCTGGATGATGAGCACAGACGTGACCTATTAGAAGTTATTGATGATCGTTATAAACAAAGTTCTACGATTATTACGAGTCAATTGCCAACGACACATTGGCATGAGTACATCAATGACCCCACGCTGGCTGATGCAATATTAGATAGACTATTACATAACTCTATAAAGCTGGAATTAAAGGGAGATTCTCTACGTAAAAATCAAAAAACTTTACAGGAACCCCAGTTCGGAGTTTAATTTCACAAATATCAATGAATTAAGCTGAATTGTATGGAAAGATAAGAGAGCTGATAGTATCTTTGCAATTTTTCAAACCACTACGTAAGGAAAATTAACGTGGATATTCATCAGCTCACCTGTATTTTTTGCCAAGTTGACGATTTTTGCAAGGAATTTCACTCACAAAAAATGGATTATCTTTTACCTTCATCAAAGTCTCGCAAGGGACCTCTATGCTGTTTATCCGATAGTGAAATAATGACCATCTTAATTCTATTTCAATCATCCCAATGGAGAAATTTTAAAAATTATTATACGTATTTCCTCGCAACATTTCACAAAACAGCATTTCCAAAATTACCCAGCTATAATCGATTTATTGAAATTATGCATCGGGTTATTTTTCATTTGGTTTTGTTTTCACAAATTTATTCTGGCAAACGCACAGGAATCTATTATATTGACTCAACTTGCTTGCCAGTCTGTCATTTAAAACGGTCTGCAAGACATAAAACATTTGATGAAATTGCACAATATGGTCGAACTTCTGTCGGCTGGTTTTTCGGTTTAAAATTACATATTGTGATCAATGACCGTGGTGAATTAATTGCCTTTAAAATCACAAATGGCAAGAGAAATGATGCAAAAGCAGGTGAATCCATTATGCAAAAACTTCAAGGATTCATGTTCGGCGACAAAGGATATCTTGGAAAAGCCTTATTTGCACGGTTGCTTGAAAAAGGCTTAAAACTTATTACGCGAGGCCGAAAAAATATGAAAGAAAAAAATTATTCGCCCTTTGAAAAGCAGCTACTAAACAAGCGTGGTATTATTGAGACTGTCATTAATCATTTTAAGCATCATTATCATATTTGGCACACAAGGCATCGTTCCGTTGTTAATGCAATGACTCACTTGATGGCTGGTATTGCTGCTTATGTTATTGAACCACTAAAATTATCCGCTATTAGATTACTTGCTTCTAATAATTATCTAACTTGATACTCCGAACTGGGGTTAGTCTAAATATCCATACGCATGAATTGCGCGGTGCTGAAGGAAATGAATCAGAAATTGAAGCTTTAAAAAATCTTTTGGCGCGTTATGCAATTCAATCTACACAATTTTTAAAATTTCTTATTCCTGATTATGCTCCTG
>JANRME010000096.1:0-5130 GCA_033761835.1 Saprospiraceae bacterium | reverse complement strand
TATTGATCCCATTGCGGATATTGTCGCCATCCAATACTTGTGTAAAGAAGCCATGCTCAAATAGTTTTCGCTCCAGCCTTTTGGCAATGGCGGTCTTTCCAGAACCAGATAAACCCGTGAGCCACAACACTTTACTATGCTGATTCAGAAAGCGTTCGCGTTCTGACCGCTGCAATATCTCTGTAAAGACAGGGAAAATATGATCTCGAGCCGAATTCAACTTTTCTTAGATTTAAACCAATGGCGAACCGTGCCTCGCGGTATGATTTGCCAAACTCTTTCGTGCATATAATATAAAATTACTTTGGTCATAACTTCTGTACTGCCGATCAATGCTGCGATTTTTAGGCTACCTGTAAATAAATAAGATAATAACATCGTATCGATGGAACCTAGAATGCGCCAACTAATACTCTTTATGATACTCCGAAGGTGCGATTCCTTTTGAGTTGCTTTTTCAGGAACATTTCCTTGCGGATGATCCGGATTTTCACTTATCAAATAACAGTCTGATGGCGTTTGGAACGGAAAGGATGTTCACTCAGTGGTAAAGCCGCCAAGGGGTGATAATCACCTTTCAAACCTTGGGGTTTGGTCTGTCGAATTTGATATACAATTTCAATAGAGTCCATCGCATCATCCAGTCCAAAGCCCCTGCCGGCAAGGATTTCCTGATAACTCAACGTATGCAAATCGGTAAAACCCTCGCTGAATTCTATCGCTTCATCGTCCATTGTGATGGTGCGGAAAGTGCGAGCGCCTTTAGCGATGGCTTCTGCTGGCAGCGTATCAGCATTGATGCTGAGAAACCAACGAATCCTTGCTTTTTTCAATTCCAAATAACCGGCTGCGCGGTCGTGGGTATGTACGTGGATGATGTTTTGCTGCACTTCGCCAAAAATCCAGGTAAGCATATCAAAAAAATGAATACCGATATTGGTAGCAATTCCGCCCGATTTTTCTACATCGCCCTTCCAACTTGTATAATACCATTTACCACGCGATGTAATATACGTCAAATCTATATCATGGATTTTATCAGATGGCTCCTTGTCGATGCATTTTTTTAATGCTATGATAGCTGGATGTAAACGCAATTGTAATATGGTGTAAATATTTTTACCCGTTTCTTCCTCCGATGTTTTCAAAGCTGCTACGTTCCAGGGATTGAGCACCAAAGGTTTTTCGCAAATAACGTGTGCCTGATGTCGCAATCCAAAGCGAATATGCGCGTCGTGTAAATAATTAGGCGAACATACGGCAACATAATCTATGTGCATACCTTCGCGTTTGCGTTTTTCTACATACCGGTCGAAGCGCTCGAATTCAGTAAAAAAATTGGCATTCGGGAAATAACTATCGATCACGCCTACCGAATCATTTTTATCAAAAGCCGCTACCAGGTTATGCCCGCTATCCTTGATGGCTTTCATGTGTCGCGGAGCGATATAGCCGCCCACGCCGAGGAGAAGGAAATTATTCATGATATAGTTGAGAAGATTATTGGGTTTAGGAGTTGAGAAGTTTAGGGGTTGAGTTGGGCAGATCTCAGCGAATTCAACATGGCTGAGATTTCTTGAATTTGTGCTCGAATATCCAGATATGTCTTTTCAGAAATATACTCTAATTCGAATGCCACAATCGTAAGATTTAACAATTCCATTAAACTCCCGTAAGAAATCGTTGTAAAATAAGCTTGATCTTTAGATGTTTTTCTGGCTGAACCCTCCGCTAAATTTGAAGAAATAGAAATGGAGGCTCGTTTCATTTGGGAAATCATTCCAAATTTTTCTTCGTCTGGGATTGTTTTCACCGCTTTATAAATCATCTTCACTAATTCTTTTGATCTCTCCCAAACTTTCAGTTTTTCAAAACTATATTGATAAAAAGACTGGCTCATACATGACTGAACTTCTCAACCCCTAAGCTCCTAAACTAATCAAGCCTAAGCTTTTCAACTATATTATTCTTCAAAAAATATCGTTCCCCGCTTCCCGGACATACCGCTTCGCCTTTCTCATCAAATTGCAATCGCTCGCCGTGTTCACTCATCCAGCCGATCTGCCGACCAGGACTGCCTACAATCAATGCATAAGCAGGCACTTCTTTCGTGACGACCGCGCCGGCGCCAATAAAAGCGAATGGACCTATATCATTCCCACAGACAATTGTTGCATTCGCGCCAATCGTCGCGCCTTTGCCCACCACGGTTCTCATGTATTCATTCTTGCGGTTGACCGCGCTGCGAGGGTTATAAACATTGGTAAACACCATCGAAGGCCCGAGAAATACATCGTCTTCGCAAGTGACGCCTTCGTAGATGGAGACATTATTTTGTATCTTGACATTATTGCCAAGCGTGACACCATTGGCTACAAAAACATTTTGGCCCAGGCTGCAATCCTTGCCAATAATAGCTTTGGGCATGATATGACAAAAATGCCAGATTTTAGTATTCTCGCCTATTTGAGCGCCTTCGTCAACGATGGCGGTAGGATGTACGTAGTATGACATAATATTAGAGCTTTTTCGATACATTCATTTATTCTTGAATTTCATCAACTTTTCAACCTCTTTCAACCCATCAACCCCAAAAACGGCTTCGCCATTAAAAAGTCGCAAACGCTTTTTACAAGGCAAAAGGAAATAAGTCAACGATGTAGAATAAGCTCTCAAATAAAAATCAATAGCTACTATATTCATGCGATGAAAACCATCGCTTCTTGCTCAAAGCCAATACGAATAGTACCTTCCCTCAATTCATGCTCACATTATAATAATGACCAACCAAAGCCAGCTGATCCTTGAAGATTACTCCTTGATCTATCGGATGCCCGACGACCTGTTTTGCGCAGCAATGCAGGATCGAGCGACATCCGAAGGGTATAACCTAAGTTTTCTAATTCAATCACAAAGTTCTTTTCACTTGCTGCTTCTACCAGCCATCCGCTTAGTCCAGTTAGGTTGCCGCCAATGATTTCCACTTCATCACCCAACTGATAGCTACCCGGCTGTACATCTATCTCTATCCCTTCGCCTACTACGCGTTTCATAATATCCATTTCCTTATCAGGGATTGCAATCAAATCTTTGGCAAACTTTACAAAATTGACCACATCGGGGGTTTCCAACACCGGTATATATTCTTGTTTGGTAATCTTGGTGAAAATGTAGCAATTAATCAGTGGAATCTGGACGTGCTTGATTTTTCGGGTATAGCGCCGTGTAAAAGATTGAATAGGCAGATAAGCTTGGATACCGCGCTCGTTCAAATACTTGAGTACTTGTTTTTCTCGCCGGAACTTTGTATACACAGCGAACCAGCGAGCCTCCTGCTCGTCTAATTGATTCACTATGGTCGCTTGATGATCTGCCATTGTGTAAAATTTGATCGTTAAAAAATCACACTACGCATATATTACAACCTCCAATACAGCATATCTCTGTCTTCGGGCCTATCATAAATGCCTTTTAAATCAATAAGAATAGGATCGCCATTCATGAGCGATTTGAAGTAATCAATTTTTAAAGCCTGGTAGTTTGTGTGATTCACCGCCACAATGACGGCGTCGTAGTCGTTTGAAATGTTGTCCACCAATGTTAGCTTATACTCGTGGGCTACCTCATTGGGTGATGCATGGGGATCAGTTATATGTACGTGAATGGAATAATCCATCAGTTCGCGCACAAGGTCAGCCACTTTCGAGTTGCGAATATCGGCAACATTTTCTTTAAAAGTAATACCCATGACCAAAACTTTTGTTTGACTGGGATTTTTTCCTCGATGAATGAGCATTTGCAACAATCGCTTGGCGATAAATGCAGGCATATCATCATTGATTCGACGGCCACTGGTAATCACCTGCGGATTAAAGCCTAATTCCTTTGCCTTATGCAGCAAATAATAAGGGTCAACGCCGATGCAATGTCCACCTACCAAACCTGGCTGGAATTTCAAAAAATTCCACTTGGTGCTTGCCGCTTCCAAAACAGCTTTGGTATCAATGCCCATTTTGTCAAAAATGAGCGACAACTCATTCATAAAGGCGATATTCAGGTCGCGCTGCGTATTTTCAATGACCTTTGCAGCTTCTGCCACTTTGATCGTTTTGGCTTTATAGACCCCCGCAAGAATGATAGATTCATAAGTCTTGGCAATTTCTTCCAGCGCGTCCTCATCATTACCCGAAACGACCTTCAGAATTTTTTCAACCGTATGCTCTCTGTCACCAGGATTAATGCGCTCCGGCGAATAGCCAATTTTAAAATCTCTGCCCAGTTTTAAGCCCGATTCTTCTTCCAGAATTGGGAGGCAATCCTCTTCGGTACAGCCTGGATAAACCGTAGATTCAAAAATCACATAATCCCCTTTTTTCAAATGCTTTCCCACTGCTTTGCTGGCGCTGAGCACCGGTCGCAAATCAGGATTTTTGTGTTCGTCAATTGGGGTGGGCACTGCCACTACGTGGAAATGCGCTCTTTTCAGGTCTTCCGGGTTTGCCGTGAATTCAATGTCCGCCCCTTCAAAGGCTTCGTTTTCCAACTCACGCGAAGGGTCAATTCTTTGTTTCATCATTTCAACGCGCCGTTCATTGATGTCGAATCCGACAACGCTGAATTTGCGCGCAAACGCTAAGGCCAATGGTAAACCTACATAACCGAGTCCGATTACCGAAATTTTCTTCTTTTTTTCAAGTAGCTCTTGGTGCATTGTTGAACGATTTTGTTTGTAAAAACCTTAAAATAGTTCTTCAGACAAGGAGGAAAGCACCTTTTAAAAATCAAAAGAATTCGGCTACCGCTTCGCTGATGTAAGCGAGCATTTCTTCATCCATTTCTGTGTGTATGGGCAATGAAATAACCGATTGGCAAAGCATTTCTGTTATCGGCAATTCGCTAATTACATTAGCCATCGCTGATTTGTAAGCCTCTTGTTTGTACAGTGGCACCGGATAATAAATCATTGTCGGGATGCCTTTGCTTTGCAAATGCGCTTGCAACTG
Source organism: Saprospiraceae bacterium (assembly GCA_033761835.1). Classification (GTDB taxonomy): domain Bacteria; phylum Bacteroidota; class Bacteroidia; order Chitinophagales; family Saprospiraceae; genus JADJNW01. The sequence continues at coordinate 127 of JANRME010000096.1, read as the reverse complement.
GTCGCGCCGTCCATCTTTTACCAGCAAGGTATATTGATGGAAAACGTGGGTTGAATTGTATTGCCGTTTGGGTATTTGTAGTTGTTCGATAGGTTGAAAAGCGTTATCATAAAAAGCGGCGGCGGAC
>JANRME010000095.1:0-24079 GCA_033761835.1 Saprospiraceae bacterium | reverse complement strand
GGAGGAATTAATGGGAAGCAGCTATTTGCAATCATTAATCATTACAAAGTTGGTGTATTTCTTGATGTCCAACCTAAGTAATCATTATTTGGTATTAACAAATGAAATTGGATTACAATTTAAAGATAAAGGGTGGAGAGCGGCAGATATTGCAATCATCGAATCAAAAAAATTGAAGGATGTAGCAAAAACAAATAAATACCTGAGTATTGCTCCAAAAATTGTTATAGAAATTGATACCAAAGCAGAGCTTGAAGAGACGAAAGATTCTTTTGGTTATTTTCATAAAAAAACAGATGAACTATTAGCGTTCGGCGTAGAAAAAGTGATTTGGATATTTACAGATTCTGAAAAAACGATGATTTCAGAAAAAGGTAAAGACTGGCAAATTCTTAATTGGTCGAAAGATATTGAAATTATAGACAATCTAAAGATAAACTTGAAAGCGCTTATTGAATTTGAATAAGCTTGTTTTCCTCTCATTGTGCATCTTCCAACGCAAGCCATAACGATCGGGGTAACCATTTCAGAAAAACAATACACGAACTAAATCTATGTTAGACTTTACGGATTGTACTATTGTAGATGTGATTGCCCACCAGGTCGGCAACCAAACGAATGAAGAAGAACTGCTCTTATCGGCTTCTTTGCTGCATACGGATGATGCAAGATTAAGGGAACTACTGATTCAATATTTTCTATACCCATTTAAGGATACGGAAGAGCTGTATTCCTTTACATTTTCAGATGGGGATTTTACTTTAAATCCATTGTATCAATATGCCAGCAGTATTTTTTCAGATGGCAATAGCTTTCAGGAAAAAAGTGAAAGCATCGCCACGCTGCTGTATGAAATCGCTGTGCATCCTCAAATAAAATCGGGCGATTTGTTTGTGGCTACGTTTAAGCATATCCTCATGGACGGTGCATCGGTGAATGCGTTGGGTCTTTTTAAATCTGAAACCCGGCAGGCGTTTTTGCAATTAGATAAAAAGGCAAAGGCATTCTCCTTGAATTATGATGATGGTATCAATGTGGATAAATTGGATAAGGGATGTTTGATTTTTGATGTCGAAAAGGAAAATGGTTATAAAATATGTGTTTTGGATAAGTCCAATAAATCCAGCGAAGCGCGTTATTGGATCGATTTCTTTTTAAATATAAGCCCTCTTAAAACAGATTATCATCAGACAAGCCAATTTCTGGGAATGACAAAGCAATTTGTGACAAAGCAATTGGATGAAGAATTTGAGCTTGGCAAAGCGGATAAAATAGATTTGCTGAATCGCTCTGTTGATTATTTCAAAAAGAACGAAACATTTGACAAACAGGCGTTTGAAGAAGAAGTTTTCGGAGATAGTGATGTAATTGCATCGTTCCGAAAGTTCGACCAAGCATACAGGCAAGAAAACGAAGTGGAACTTGCAGATAGCTTTGGGATTTCGGCTCAGGCCGTAAAAAAACAAGCCAGGGTTTTTAAAAGCGTGCTCAAACTTGATAAAAATTTCCATATTTATATTCACGGTGACAGAGAACTAATAGAACAAGGCGTGGATGAAAACGGCCGGAAGTATTATAAAATATATTACGAGCAGGAGGCGTGAGCGAAGGCGTAACAGACAGACAAGCCGCAAGCCGTTCGTGGTAAGCTAAAAACAAAAAATCGCGCTCGTCAAGAACTCAAAATTGGTTATATTTGTAGTAAGGAATACATGAGATTTCAACCAATTGAATATGAGTGCCTTGAAAGATAAATATATCAATCCATTGACTGATTTTGGGTTTAAAAAGTTGTTTGGTTCAGAACCAAATAAGATGTTGTTGATGGATTTCCTTAATCAAATCTTACCAGAAAAACATCAGATTAAGGATTTGACTTATTCCAGAAATGAGCAGATGGGCTTGAATGAATTAGACCGCAAAGCGATATTTGATCTTTACTGCGTCGGGGAGTCGGGCGAGCGGTTCATCGTTGAAATACAAAAAGCCAAACAAAATTTCTTCAAGGATCGAAGTATTTATTACGCCTCTTTTCCAATTCAGGAACAAGCTCAAAAAGGTGACTGGGATTATCGCTTAGACCCTGTTTACACCGTAGGTATCTTGGATTTTATTTTTGACGATCATAAAAACGAGGGTGAATTATTACATATTGTAGAATTAAAAAACCAAGAATGTGAAGTATTTTATGATAAATTGAAATTTATTTACATCGAATTACCAAAATTCAAAAAACAAGAACAGGAATTAGAGACGCAATTTGATAAATGGTTATATGTATTTAGGCATCTGTCTAACCTTCAAGACCGACCGCAAAAATTGCAGGATAAAATTTTTCAGCGATTATTTGAAGCGGCAGAAATAGCCAAATTCTCACCAGAAGAGCGAGAAGCGTATGAAGAAAGTTTGAAATATTATCGGGATTTGAAGAATGTGGTGGATACATCAAGAGTCGAAGGGATTAAAGAAGTTGCTAAAAAAATGAAAGAAAAAGGAATGTCAAATGCAGATATTTCAGAATTAACCGGATTGAATGAGGATGAAATTAAAGAATTATAACCTGCAATAGCACTGAGGCGTTGCAAATTCTTTTACTCACTGAAAGCAGCTTCCAATAAGATCGGAGCAAGCGCAGCGCGAGCTACAAAATGATAAATCAAAATTCCAATAACAAAAGCTATTTCACTTTAAACGCCTGGCTATTAAGGATTTCTCCATTCTTATACAATAGAATTACATAATTTCCTGCCTTTAAATCGCTGATATCAATCGTTCCGTTATTGGATAAAGCAGTTTCCGTGCGAAGCTCCGTTCCATCTGCATTGAATAGGCGATAAGTGGTTTTGTCGGTTGTATTTATATTTTTCAATCTGAGCATGGAGCCGGATTGGGTGATTTTTATTTTTTGGTTGTCCAGAAAACGCGGCACATCGGTACTTGCTTTCGCAAATAACCAACGATATGCGGCAGGAAACTCGCGCGCCCAATACCATTCGCTGTGTTGTCCATCAGTGTGTGTGACAAATCTAATTTCGTTTTTGCCAAAACCCGCGCTGCGCAAGGTATTGTACATCCCTTCCAGGTCGCGCACAACCGAGCCATTGTCTTCTAATTGTCCTGCAAGCAAATAAAATTTCATGTTGGCGTCTTTACCAGTCGTGCTTACGTGTGTATAAGTCTGCGGCGCAAACCAAAGCGAAGGTGAGAAAACTCCTACTTTGCTAAATACTTCCTGATACTCAATACCTGCAAATAATGAAATCAAACCACCCATCGAAGAGCCGGCAATGCCCGTAGATTGTCGCCCTGGCTGTGTGCGATAATTCGCATCTACATAAGGTTTGAGCGTTTCCACAATAAATTGAGCGTATTCATCGCCTTCGCCGCCGCCGTAGCGCGGGTTGTTCCAGGGAGCATATTCATTGACGCGATTAGCGCCGCCGTTTTCAATGCCAATGACGATCAAACCTTCTTTCTTTTCATCAAAAACGCGATTCAAGGCTTCATCGACCTGCCATTCGCCAGAGAAACTGGTGCGCGCATCGAATAAATTCTGTGCGTCGTGCATGTATAATACAGGATAACGCTTGCCGGAAGTTGCGTAATCGGGCGGAAGATAGATCCAGATGCGACGGTTGCGATTCAACTGCGGCATAAAGAAATTCTGAGACAAAAGATTGACATTGTATGCAGCCGTACTGCCTTGCGGGGTTTGTCCGCTCAAATCTTCCCAACTCAAAATGCTGAATTCCACCGTTTGTGCTTGCCCATTGTATTGCAGTACGCGATTGGGTCGCGCCGAGCCTTCTGCATTGCCTTCTACCGTTGCCCAAGAGCCGCGTGTGAATTTGAATTCGAGTTGCCCGCTGGGCGGATTGATGGTAATTTGGTAAGTACCGTTTTCTTGTTTTTGCAAAATAGCGTTGGCGTCGCCGGGATTCCAATTATTAAAATTGCTTGCCAAATGAATATTCGCGGAAAGCGGCGTATTGGTTGGAACAGTGGTAATTTTTAGCGTAAGCTGTGCAAATACGAATAAAAAGGATAATGTAAAAAGCGCTGTCAAACTTAGTTTCTTTCTCATAAAATCTTGTTTTTGGGTCAATTTTGCTGCAAAGTAAAAATATTTTTTGCCACCATTCCAACGCTTTTGTCATGCGTTGCCGTCTAACTGCTTGAAATTTGATTTTAACATCGAAAAAGCAATTCGCTATGAAAAAAATTCTATACCTGAAAGGACTGTTATTGCTTAGCGCTTTATCTGTAAGTCTTTCGAGCTGTTTGAAAGATGAATGTACAGCAACGCGCAATTTTATCACTTTTGAACCCGTGTATCGCACCGAAGCCCAAATCCGACAAGATATTGTAATAGAAGCGCCCAGAGCACTGAAAAATCCTGGAAAAATCTATATATATGGCGATTATATCCTTGTGAATGAACTGCACGAGGGCATTCATGTAATTAGCAATAAAGACCCCCGTAATCCCGTGAACATTTCCTTTATCAATATCCCAGGCAATGTAGATATGGCGGTTCGCAATCATATTTTGTATGCCGACAACTACATTGACCTGGTAACGATTGATATTCAAAACGCCAATAATCCTAAGTATCTCGCACGCACCGAAAGCGTATTCCCGACTTTAGGCTTCGACCCCAGCCGCGGACATATTGTATTTTATAATGAAATTGCTACGCAGCAGGAAGTGCCTTGTGATTGGCAAAACGGTAATTGGTTCTGGCAAGGAGATCGTGTCATGGTAGCTCTTGATGCATTGAACAGCTTCGCCAGTGCCAATAAAGGCAATGTTTCCGGTGCTTCTACGAGTGGTGTGGGAGGTTCTTTAGCTCGTTTTACAATGGCAAGCGATTATTTATATACCGTTGACAATGCAAGCCTAAATATTTTTGATTTAACAAATGCGGTTAGCCCTAAAAAAGCTAATACTGTGAATCTCGGTTGGGGCATCGAAACGATTTTCCCATATGAGGATAAATTGTTTATCGGTTCTCAAACAGGTATGTTCATTTTCGATAATAAAAATCCACTTGCACCGGCGTTACTTTCTACTTTCCAGCACGCACGCGCCTGTGATCCTGTGTTTGTAGAAGGCGACCGCGCTTATGTCACGTTGCGTGACGGCACAACTTGCGAAAATTTCAATAATCAACTTGATATTGTAGATATTTCCAATTTATTAAATCCAAGATTACTCAAAACTCATGGGATGCACCATCCGATTGGGCTTTCGGTAGTGGATAAGACGGTTTACCTTTGTGATGATGACGAAGGATTGAAAGTATTTGATGCTTCCGATTGGAATAAGTTGAATATCAAATCGCATTTGGGTCATTTTACGACTTATGATATTATTACATTACCAGAAGATAATCGCGCAATCGTAATTGGAAAAGATGGTTTATATCAATTTGATATAACAAATCCATCGAAATTGCAGGAACTGAGTAGAATTCCAGTTGCGAAATAGTGTTATAGTACAATGGTGTTATAGTGTTTTGGTCTTCAGTCTACTATAACACCAAAAAACTATAGCACTAAAACACTTAAAGATATGAAAAGAACTTTATTCCTTATTACACTGATTGGTTTTCTGCTAAGCCCCGGTTTCCTGTTGGCGCAAAAAGAAGCAGTATCCGATACGATTGTATTAAAAAGTGGCGGCATTATAGTTGGCAAAATTTGGAAATATAATATTCGGAAAGGCGTCATTATGCAACATACTGATGGGCATCTGATGGAAATAGCTGCAGATCATATAGCCAGAGTAACACTTCAATCAGGAGGTAGCAAGGTATCAAAACCTGAAAATAAAGACATTAGTGTAAGAATTGGTGGTAAGCCTTATGCTTTTCGGGAAAAAGGATTTTATTATACCCTGAGTGGAGGCGCGCTTTTTGGGCAAACGCCTCAGAATGGTCAAGAATTGGGGGTTGGGCTGCACGCTACCAGTGGTTATTTGTTTCATCATTTACTGGGTGCTGGCATTGGCTTAGGATTTGATAATTATTCTGTAACAGGCTACGATGGTCGACAAGTAATGACGGTATCCGCAGAAACGAGAGGCTATTTGACCAAAGGAAATCGGGCGCCTTATTATACTTTACAGGCCGGTTATGGCTTTGCTTTTAAAGACGAAGAAGTAGGTGTGCTGGAAGCGAATGGCGGAATTATGCTGCATCCGGCGCTGGGCCTGCGCTTGGGCGCAAGAGAAGACGTGAATTTTTCGTTCGATATTGGTTATCGTTTTCAGCGGGTGACGCAAGTGCGTGAATTTAATCCCTGGAGTAACGAAAGACAAGAAGAGCGAATCTGGTACAAGCGCTTTGCTTTGCAATTAGGTTTAATTTTCTGATAATCAGTCGAAAGTATTGCGGTTTTGGTCGAGCGTTTGTGCGTTTATTGTTTGATAATCAGAAATTTGCACCGACATTTTAGAATACAGAAATCGCCCAAATTGCTTGTTGTAAAAACAATCGGCAATCGACAACTATTACATTTGAATGGCAAAACCAGAGCAATATTCTGAAAAGGAATTGGTAGAAGGCTGCGTGAACAATAATCGTTTTCACCAGGAAATGCTTTATCGACGGTACTTCCCGACGATGATGCGGATGTGCTTGCGCTACACCGATGATCGAGACATTGCAATGGAAATTGTTAATACTGGCTTTTTGCGGGTATTTCAGAAAATTCACACCTTTGCTTTTACAGGGTCATTGGAAGGCTGGATACGTCGTTTGATTTTTCACAGTTTATCCGATTACTTTAAAAAAAGCAATAATTCGATCCATTTTCTGGACATAGAAGACCGGGATGCGCCGATTAGAGCCAATGCCATCAGCAATTTATATTTTGAAGACATCATAAAACTCGTAGATATGCTGCCCGATGCCACGCGGGAAGTATTTTATCTTTATGCAATCGAAGGCTACAACCACGCCGAAATCGGCGAACGCATGAAGATGAGCGAAGGTACTTCCAAATGGCACTTGTCGGTAGCACGAAAAAAATTGAAAGATTTGATTCAGCAACTTTACAATATGAATTACTATGCCGGATAAACATCTGGATGACAAATTTATAGACCAGGCCTGGAAAAAAATGCGGCAAACACTTGACGTGGAAATGCCCGAAGAGGAAAAGCGCAGGCGCATCGTGTTCATGCCCTGGCGTTGGGGTGTGGCGGCTTCGGTATTGCTCTTGCTTTCAGCGGGACTCGGATGGTGGCTGTGGGAACAATCTACATCAGCAAGCCCTGTAAACATAGTAGCCCAAACAGAAACTAAGGTCTCCAGCGAAACGGAAGATTGTGAAGAATTACCATCCATCCAGGAATCGACTATTGCTGCTAATGCCATTGAACCGCTCTCAGAAAAGGAGTTAAATCCAGGAACAAAATCTTTACAAACTATTGATAAAGATAAAAAAACGCATATACAAAAAAACTCAAGCATTGCTTTAGCTAACAATGCGAATTCAGTAGAAGAAAAAACAATAACTACTAAATCTTCATCTGTGCCAGCTTTGACTTCAAATACGGTTGAATCTATTTCGATTACCGACCCAATTTCCAAATCTGAAAAGGAATTAATAACCTCGAATTCTCCTGAAAAGCAGTCTTTACAAGCGATTGATCATTTAGCGCTTTCAAGCTTGAAATATGAAAACGCGAGTAGCTTGCCTAAACCAAAGCCCAATTTAAAGCTCAGTTCACCGCCAATTGAAGTGGACAGGAAATCAAAAAATTGGAATATCGGGCTGGAATTTGCTACTTATTCTTCCGTCACCGCGCCTGTTTCCGGGTTCTCGGGAGGTGCGTTGGTAGAAGTTCCTGTTGGGAATGATAAATTGAATTTTCGTACTGGCTTGAATTATAGCAATCGCCAAAATATGATTGATATTCAACCAGGAAGTACTACTGAAGCTTTATTTAGTGGCGCTACCAAAGATGCTAATAATGTTCCTCAATTCGGGACGAGCAGTAATGTAAAGGTGGCAGAACCAGATTTCAGTTTGACGATTCATCAGTTGAACCTGCCTGCAATTGTAGAATACAAGTTTTACAAGTTTCTTGGGCTTGAAGGTGGTTTGCAGGCATCCTATTTAATGACTGCGCAAAATCTCAAAGGCGTGGATAGTTATCAAAATGTGCTAAGTGCCAGCAATTATGCACAGGTGAGAAGTTTCGTAAATGACTTGACGACCCAGGCAAATAATAATGGCAAAATCAATATTGATCAGTTCTATCGCTGGGATGTGATGGCTTCGGCCGGTTTTGCGGTTTATCCAATTCAAAACTTAGGGGTTCGTTTTCAATATCAGCACGGATTAAGAGATATGTTGAAAAATAGTCAGTTTGAAGCGTTTTCTAATAATTTTCGGGTATCGGCGGTGTATTTTTTCCAGTAAAATCAGCATTTTCATTATCTTTCGGGTTGTCAAAAATCCGAATCAATGCTCACTTGCCAGAAATCACTATTTCAGTTACCCGACGAAGTTTCTTATCTGAATTGCGCTTACTTGTCTCCTCAGTTGCGTAGCTTAGAAGCTATTGGAATACAAGCACTTGCGAGAAAAAATCTCCCATTTACGATTCAACCCAAGGATTTCTTCGAACCTATTGAGCAATTGAAACAATTCTTTGCCAAACTTATTCATACTCCTGAAAATGAGCGCATTGCGATTATTCCTTCAGCTTCTTATGGCATTGCTACTGTTGCTAAAAACGTGCATTTACAGGCAGGCGATAATATTGTCGTTGTAGAAGATCAATTCCCTAGCAATATCTACTCCTGGCAAAGATTAGCGCAAGAATCGAATGCAATTTTAAAGGTAATACCTGCGCCCAATAGCGCACAACGAAGTACGAATTGGAACGAAGCGATTCTCGATGCTATCGATGAACGCACGCGCTTGGTCGCTTTGGCGAATGTGCATTGGGCGGACGGCACTTGGTTTGATTTGATGGCTATCCGCAAAAAGACACGCGAAGTGGGCGCTTTGCTTGTCATTGATGGAACACAGTCGGTTGGCGCTTTGCCAATAGATGTGGCTATATTGCAGCCCGATGCCTTGATTTGTGCAGGTTACAAGTGGTTGCTTGGCCCCTACTCTATCGGATTGGCTTATTATGGGCCAGCATTTGACGAAGGCGTACCAATTGAAGAAAATTGGATTAACCGTTTGAACAGTGAGGATTTTAAAAGTTTAGTCAATTATCAATCATTATATCAGCCAGGCGCAGGGCGCTATTCGGTTGGTGAACAAAGCAATTTTATGCTCGTACCCATGTTGAGCGCGGCTTTGCAGCAAATTCTGGATTGGGGAATTGAATCAATTCAACATTATACCAAGGAATTAAGCGCAAAACCATTGGAAAAGCTACAAGCATTGGGTTGCAAAGTAGAACCCGCTGAACACCGATGCGGACACCTTTTCGGCATTCGGCTCGATCCGTCACAATTTGACTTTCAAAAACTGAGTGAAGCATTTGCTGTACAGAAAGTATATGTTTCATTCCGTGGAAGCGCTATTCGTGTAGCTCCTCATGTCTATAACGACGAACTTGATTTTGACAAATTGATAGCCTGCTTCCAGGAAGCGCGCATTTCTAAAAGCATTGCAGTATAAATCCCCTCACTGTCGCTAGTCTAATCTTGTTTGGGTTTATGCTCTGGCGCATGAGTTACCAGTACCTGGACGAAGGTATGATATATGCCTTTTGGCACAATAAACTGATTAAAAACGAAAGAAGTCCTGTGATCTATGCATCTTGGGCATTGAGAAGCGTGCCGCGATCTGTTCGGTCGTGTACGCAAAGGCAAGCCCTTAGAAGATCATTTGGTAGTTTAATTTTAATTCCTTTTTATAATTTTGAAAACAGTGTTACACTGCGCGTTACAATCCTGATAAACTTGGATCCCAAGAGGTAATTCCCTTAATTTTGCAAAAAGAAGTGCATTATGAACCTTGTCGTTGAAGAAATAAGCCAATACGAAATCGAAAGGGGAAAACCAATGCCCAATTTAGCCCATTCTATTGTTCAATCGAACTTAGTCCGGCATTTAAATATTTCCGCCACACAGGCATTTTAGAACTTTCCGACAAAACCAATCAATATTTTGAAAATGGCGTCAAATCTTGCTGGATTATCCTTCCCCAATTCAAAACGATTTATGTGTTCTCCTCCGCCGATCATTATGATACACTTGTGGGAGAGGATGTGCTGAAAGATAGAGTGCGGGGAATTGAAGTATCTCGTTGAAATTTATATCGAGTGTAAAGTCAAATTAAAATTTGAATCGCTTCCAATAATTTCCCTAAATTTGTTTGAATACAAAATCATATCGAATCTACCTTCTACCGAAAGAGGGTGTATCATTTTGAGAAAACGATGGGAATACTGCAAGCCGGTAGACGCAGGATCAAATTGGGGCGATTGGCATGGATTATCCTTGTGTGGACAGTACTCGGTGCTTTGGATGCACTGAACACGCACGTGATGACCAATAGTGAATACGTAAACCCCACCCGTTTATACGATTTTAATAGGTATTTTTGGGTAAATACGCTTGCTGCTTTTGCTGCCGGAATTATTTCTGGTTCTATCCTCGTGTTTTTTCTGCGCGAACGCTTTCGCAACAAGGCTTTTGGCTTTACGATTCTGGTGAATAGTCTTGTTATTTCGCTGATTAATTTTGGTATTATAGCAGTTATTTATGATGTGTTTTTTAGTTTAGAATCTGGCAAAAATCCTTTGCATTCAGAAGTGCTGGAAGAAACAGCTACACTTATTCAGAGCTCATTTTATCTAAAAAACCTAGTATTTTGGTCTATTGTCGCTTTTCTTACAATCGTTTTTTTGCACGTAAATGACAAGTATGGCCCGGGAATGCTCATGAAATTGATCTTAGGCTTGTATCACCGCCCGCGGCAGGAAGAACGTATTTTTATGTTTGTGGATATTAAATCTTCTACTACTATTGCCGAAAGGCTTGGGCATATCCGCTTTTTTAATTTGCTAAATGACTTTTTTAAAGACCTTACCGATCCGATAATTTATACCGGTGGAGAGATTTATCAGTACGTTGGAGATGAAGTCGTCATTTCCTGGACGATGAAACGAGGATTGCAGAATGAGAATTGTTTGCGCTGTTTTTATAGTATGCAGGAGGCCATCAATAGGCGGGCTGCGCGTTATCGGGAGCGTTATGGCTTGGTGCCAGAATTCAAGGCTGGCCTGCATTGCGGCGAAGTAACCATCGGTGAAATCGGCGTTATCAAAAAAGATATTGTGTTTTCAGGAGATGTATTGAACACCGCGCATCGAATACAGGCGATTTGCAATCGTTATGGCGTTAAAATACTGATTTCCAAATATTTATTAGACAGATTACAATTACCCCCCAACGATTTTCACCCGCAACGGGTCGGCGTGATTGAGTTGAAAGGCAAGCAACAAAAACTCGAAATTTATACCTTCTCAGAAAGCCACCTACCTGAAGAAATTAGATTACCAGCCCTATCTACCTAATCCGCCACAAGTACCAGCTTCATATCATTGCTTAATGCCAGCCTGCTGATATTATTGATGCTGTAAAAACGCAAGTCAGCGATTTCTCGCCAGGTTCTGTCTTTAGACTTTGGATTCAAGTGGAAAAGCCGTGTGCCTTTGCCCATAATAAAAGAACCATCTGGCAAAACCACAAAATCTTCAGCGCCAGATACTGTATCGGCAATATCTTCGGGCTGTTCATTTGCAGCGCTGCCATACCATTTTTTCTGCCGAAGCTTCCAGGATTCATACGTACTTTTTTGTACAAAAGCGAGATTTCCATTAGGCAAAGTGCGAAAACAACGGCCAACATTAGTAGCCACCGGCGTCAATTTATCGGTGCGGGTATCGGCAATGGCCAATTGATTCGGATTTCCAACAAGGAAAACCGCAACCAAACCACTATTGATCCAATAATAATAACCAATATTATCGAAATATTTAAAAACCGGACGGCCGTCGTTGAGTCGATCAATCGGAAATTCCCACAAACGCAAGGTCGTATCTGCCCGCCCATATTCTTGGCGTACCGCCGAAAACCTAAAGCCATCCTCCATCGAGAAAGGAGAATATTCGCCTGCTGTTGTTTGCGTCACACGAGTTTTGGCATTGTTTCGCAAATCAAACAAATAAAGCTCAGGTTGTTGGTCTCCAGGCATTTGTACAGAAAGGAGCAAGGTATCTTCATTAAAAAAAGCGGGGTGGTTATTGTAGCCATTCGCGTTGAATGCAGTCAGGTAGCGCGGCTTGGAAAGCTGGAAGGTAGTATCATCGTACTGGTTCAGATCGAACAGATAGACATTCGATTTTTGAGTGATTTGTGCCGAAAGTGCCGAAACACAGGCAAGGAACAATATAACAAACAAGGTTTTTTGCATGATTTTAGATTTTGTGATCTTGACGCTTTTGCAAAAATAAGTTAAGTTCAAAAGATTTAGCGCTTTTTTGACAATTGTAGTTGTTTTTGAACAACAAAAAGCTACTTTTTTTAATTTGATTCTCATCATACCAAAAACAAACGCACCTATGATACGCTTCATTACAACTGTAGTTTTTTTATTTGCATTTCAATACATTCAATCACAGCCACAACTACAATTGATCGAATTTGCAAACGGATTAAGTCAACCGGTGGACATTGCAAATGCAGGCGATAAGCGCTTATTTGTTGTTGAAAAGCGCGGTGTAATTCGCATTATTGATGAAAATGGACAAGTTCAATCAACTCCATTTTTGGATATTGATTCGCTGGTACGCTCTGGCGAGAGTGAACGAGGTCTGTTGGGTTTAGCTTTTCATCCGAAATACGCTGAGAATGGCTATTTTTATGTGAATTATACCAATAATTCCGGTCATACTCAAATTGTGCGTTTTCGCGTAAAGCAAAACAATCCAAACGAAGCAGATCCTAATGCCAAGCTCTCTTTGCTTACCATCAACCAACCTTTTAGCAATCATAATGGCGGAGATTTGGCTTTTGGGCCGGATGGTTATTTGTACATCGGCATGGGCGATGGTGGCAGCGGTGGCGATCCTGACAATTACGCGCAAACTCGATCTTCTTTGTTGGGTAAAATGCTACGCATCAATGTGGACAAGGGAAATCCTTATGAAGTACCAGCCGATAACCCATTTGTAGATGTGCAAGGAACAAGACCAGAGATTTGGGCTTTAGGCTTACGCAATCCCTGGCGTTTCAGCTTTGATCGAGTAACTGGCGATCTTTGGATTGGTGATGTAGGGCAGGGTAATTGGGAGGAAATTAGTATACAACCTGCTGAAAGCGAAGGCGGTGAAAACTATGGCTGGCGTTGCTACGAAGGGGATGCCAATTATAATACCAATGGCTGTGGCCCCAAAAATGATTATACCTTCCCCGTGTACGATTATGTAAGCGATGATGCAAATGGATCGGGCTGTTCGATTACGGGCGGCTATGTGTATCGTGGCAATCAATTTCCAGGGCTTCAAGGGCTATACATCTATACCGATTATTGTTCCGGGCGTTTTTGGTCACTGAAATCCGATGGACAAGGTGCTTGGATAAATTCTGAATTACTTAATACTGCCAATAATGAATTTGTAACATTTGGTGAGGATGCAGATGGGGAATTATATGTGGCGGGCATTAGCTCCGGCAGGATCTATCAAATCACAGACACTAATACGACCGGGGTTTCGGATCAATTTAAATTTGAACGTTTTGTCGTTTCTCCGAACCCTACTAAGGATTTATTGCGTATTGAAATTGATCCGGTGCAGCCCATTGGATGCCGGTTTAGAATCTTGGATACCGCAGGTCATAGTATAATAGATTTTGAAGAACACGTCGGTAAAGGCTATTCAAAAGAGCTTTCTTTAAAAAAACTGCCCGAAGGCATTTATTTTTTACAAGTGCAAAATGGAAAGCAAAGCATTTCAAAGAAATTTCAAAAATTATGATATTCTTTGAGTATTTATTAAGTTTTTTTTATCATGAATTGGGTTTCTTTATTTTCTTGGCGATTTAGGTAATCTTCCAATAAAGCTTGTTGTTCAAGTGCTGTTGTTAGATTGTTTTCATCATAAAATTGCTTAGTCTGGCGCTGCCGGAAAGTTTCATACAAAGTCACGGCACAAGCCACTGAAATATTGAGGCTAGAAGCCATGCCCATCTGGGGAATAACAAAATTGCCATCGCTGTAGGTAAGCGCTTCCTGGCTGAGTCCATCGTGTTCGTTGCCAAAAAGAAAAGCCGTAGGTTGCGTCAAATCAAGGTTATAAAGTGAGGCCGCAGTTTCATCAAGATGCGTGCTGAGCACCCTTTTGTAGCGGTTTTTTATATGATCGAAGCAAGTTTTGGCATCAATATAATAATGTACATCCACCCAACGGCGGGAGCCGGCAGAGGTTCGTTTACCAATGGTAATATAATCGGATTGTAATGCTGATTCGGTGTACAAGACAAAGATTTCCCGAATGCCAATAGAGTCACAGGAGCGAATGACCGCGCCGATATTGTGTGGATCGCGTACGTTTTCGAGTACAACCGTCAGATCGAGTTGTCTCCTCCTCACTACATCCTTGATTTTCTGTAGTCTTTCAGGTTTCATCGGTCACTTTCAGAGGAAACAGTGCATTTTTCAATGAATAACAATCATTTTTATATTTACAAATTCCTTAATACCTTCTTCAGCAAGTTCTCGTCCAAAGCCTGAGCGTTTTACACCCCCAAAAGGCAAGCGCGGATCGGATTTTACAAAATCGTTAATAACAATTGCGCCTGCTTCCAATTGCTTCGCAATATTTTCTGCTCTTGCAGTATTCGCCGACCAAATTGCAGCGCCTAAGCCATACTGGCTATCATTTGTAATAAAAATCGCTTCTTCGTCATCTTTTGCTATAAAAAGAGAAATCACAGGTCCGAATAATTCTTCTTGATAAGCTGGCATCCCAGGTTGCACGTTTCCCAGAATCATTGGCTTAAAATAATTGTAATTCATCCTGCCGCCATCGAATAAAATGGTTGCACCCTTTGCAATAGATTGATTCACTTGCACTTCCAATTTATCCAATAAATCGGGGCGTGCCATTGGGCCAATATCCGTTTCCGTCAAAGCCGGATCGCCAATCTTTAACTTGGTGATATTTTCTTTTAATAACTCGGTAAATTGCGTTGCTACTTTTTCGAGTACAATAAATCTTTTAGCAGCAATACAGGTTTGTCCAGCATTATTCATTCGAGATTGCACGCCAATTTGGGCAGCTTTTTCCAGATTTGCATCATCCAGCACGATAAAAGCATCGCTACCGCCGAGTTCGAGTACGCATTTTTTGATTGCCGCTCCAGCCTGCGCTGCTACGCTTGCTCCGGCACGATCGCTTCCTGTAAGCGCAATTCCTTTTATGATAGGATGCTGAATAATGTGCTCAATTTGTTTTATCTCTGCAAAAAGCGTTTGAAAAATCCCTTTCTGACCAATTGCTTCATCGAATAGATGTTCTATCGCAAGGCTGCATTGGGGAACATTAGGTGCTGGCTTGAGCAACAAAACATTGCCTGCCAAAGCAGCAGGAATGCCAAATCGGAAGACCTGCCAAAACGGGAAATTCCAGGGCATGATGCCAAGGATCGCGCCCAGCGGTTCGTAGCGCACATAGCTTTTTTGATACTCGGTTTTTATGATTTTATCCTGGAGGAATTTGGCGGCATATTCTGCAAAATATTCGCAAAGCCAGGCACATTTTTCGATTTCAGCAATCGATTGCTTAATGGGTTTACCCATTTCAAGGGTGATCAATGAAGCATAAAACGCTTGGTTTTGGCGAAGGTTTTGGGCAATTTTTAATATATAAATAGCTCGTTCTTCAGTAGTTATGTCTTTCCAAAAATCATAAAATGATTTTTTGGACAAATTTAATTTTTTCTGAACGTCATCGTCAGAAAGCGTCGAAAAGGATTCCACCAATTGGTTGTTGACCGGATTGATGGTTTGAAATAGCATTATTCCGCGAGTTTAAACTGATAATCCTGAAACTTCAAAATATTCACGTATTTATTCTCAAATCGTTGAATCGGTGGATTTTCTCTACCCGTAGTAGTTGGAATCACCTGGCGTTCAAAATCAAACTGTGTATGCAGCATTTGCGCGCGCTCGCGTTCTAAAGTATATTGAAATTTCGTTCCGTACTCTTTCAACATTCGACCAGAATACAACATAATATCGTATCCCAAAAAAGCTTCCTCTTGTGGAACTGTACCATAACGATCAAAGAAACGACGTCGGAAAAACTGAATATTCGTAGAAAGTGGATCAAGAAAAGTGCTGGAACTCACGTGTACGTTGAGTCGTTCGTAGTAATCATAATCAATCATTTCATATTCCATCCATTGCGGCATACCGTACACAATGATTTTGGAGCTCTCTCGACGCGCCAAATCTAGCTTCCGCAAAAAGGAATATATAAAAGTTTCATTCGACCAGGAAGGCAAAATAAAAACCGTTGTATCGGAAAGGCGTATCAAAGATAACATCTGTGCGTTGTTAAACTCTTCATTATCAGCGACTACGTATTCTTTCAAACGCGGTACATTTCTACCGCCCGATAAGCGCGCGTTTTCATCCTGAAAATATTTAAGGCGTTCGACCTCCTGATCCTTGTCGCGGCAAACCAAAACAATTTGGTCAGGTTGATAATGCTGCCGAGCGTGTCGCATAATGGATTCGCAATGGGTTTGCAAACTCGGGTTCACTTGGACATATCCTGGGTTGTTTAAAGCAACATCGGTAGCCGTCGTATAAGGTGAAAAAAGTACTTTATCATTAGAAATATTGGCATCGCTGTTGACACGCGCTACATAATCTGAAAGGATGCGAGCCGTTTCTCTGCGATAAGGCCCGATAATAAGGTGTGCATTTTGCAAATCTTGATTAGATCTAACCAGTTGATTTGCAGCAGTTTCAGAAGTTTCCTTTCCATCAATCACCGACACATTTAAATTCACATTTTCACTGCTAAGGTCTTCCAGTGCCATTTTGACACCACCGTAAAAATTGAGCGCCCATTCAGAGTTGGTGGGCAAAATTGCATTGGCAGATGGTGTGAACCGATCAGATAAAAAAGGTAATACTAAGGCAACATTATAAGTGGAGAGAAATTCAGTTGTAACATTATCCTCTCCCGGAAGTTTTTCAGTTCCAATTGTTTGCGGAATATTGACATTTTCTTCCACAATAAAGCCTTCTTCGCTTGAGCGAATAATTTGTTGAGGATCAACCGGCATATCGCGCCAGCGAATGGTATCCATTTTTTCTACGGGTGCGTTTTCAATCACCACATAAGTACCCGTTTCAGGATCATACACTTTGCGCCCTTGCACTTCATCCAATGCATCGCCCTGGTCTGGTTTCTTGCTGGGTGTAGTAGTCTGAACTGGCTTAAATAATTCGCAGGAAGTAAATAATAACATAGTAATAAGCATATAAAAGTAATACTTATTCCCATTCAATCGTAGCCGGAGGTTTGGTGCTGATATCATAAACTACCCGATTTATGCCTTTAACATTATTAATAATTTCACTGGACACAGTTGCCAGGAATTCGTATGGCAAATTGCTCCATTCCGCAGTCATGCCATCCGTTGAATTGACTGCACGTAGTGCAATTGCTTGCTCGTATGTGCGTTCATCTCCCATTACACCGACCGAATGAATCGGTAACAGAATTGTACCTGCTTGCCATACTTTATCGTAAAGATCGAATTTTTTCAGGTTTTTTATATAAATCGCGTCGGCTTCTTGTAATAATGCCACTTTTTCGGGTGTAATATCGCCCAAAATACGAATGCCTAAGCCTGGCCCCGGGAACGGATGACGCCCAAGGATATTATGTGGAATGCCCAACTCCGCTCCCACCCTTCGCACTTCGTCTTTGAACAGCATCCGTAGGGGTTCTACAATTTTTAGGTGCAATTTTTCTGGCAAGCCGCCGACATTATGATGAGATTTGATGGTTACCGAAGGACCATGCACCGATACCGATTCAATCACATCAGGATAAATCGTACCTTGTCCCAGCCATTCAATTTCATCTACTTTCTTGGCTTCTTCTTCAAACACTTCTATAAAAACGCGTCCGATGATCTTTCTTTTTTCTTCTGGATTGCTCACGCCTGCCAATTCTTTGTAGAAACGCGCTTTGGCATCAATTCCTTTTACATTCAAGCCTAAGTCTTGATAAGAATGTAGCACAGCTTCAAATTCGTTCTTCCGCAAGAGACCATTATCTACAAAAAAGCAAGTCAATCGCTCGCCAATGGCTTGATCCAATAAAGTCGCCGCAACAGTAGAATCTACGCCTCCAGAAAGCGCCATCAGCACATGGTCTTCGCCAATAAGTTCCTTCAATTCTTGAACGGTGTGTTCTACAAAAGATTTGGGTGTCCAATCTCCTTTGCAACCAGCAATATCGTAAGCGAAATTACGCAAGAGTTCTTTTCCAAAAATGGTATGCGTTACCTCCGGATGGAATTGAAGGCAATACACCGGCGCACCAAACGTACCGTTTTTCGATTTAAACGCCGCAACTTCAATACTTTCGGTAGCCGCCAATAATTCAAATTGCTCAGGGATCCGCATAATCGTGTCGCCATGCGACATCCAGACCTGCGAATCAACTGGAAAGTCTTTAAGTAAAATATTTTCTTGATAAATTCGATTTAGATTAGCTTTGCCATATTCGCGTTTGAGCGAACGCTGCACTTCACCTCCATAGTAATCCGCAATCAATTGAGCGCCATAGCAAATGCCTAGCACTGGTCGTTGACCTATAATTTCAGAGAGTTCGAGCTTCAAAGCATATTCGTCGGTGACGGAAAAGGGGCTACCGGAGAGGATTATTGCTTTGATACTGTCGTCGAGAATGGGAATTTTATTGTAAGGTAGAATTTCGCAGTAAATATTTAACTCGCGTATTCGCCTGGCAATCAATTGGGTGTATTGCGAACCAAAATCCAGGATTACTATTTTTTCATTCATCCTGCAAATATAAAGAGGCTACTGCAAATATCCACGTTTTATTCACTCAACTGATGACGATACCGCCACCAGTTGAGTTCAACAAAATATTTTATTTGCCTTTTTCCAATTTCAGTTTTTCAGCAGCTTTCAACTCTAATGAACCTCTTTTGATATCTTCTCCCAATTGCTGAGAAGCGGCGAAAGAAGTAATCATTTGCGAAAGCATATCGCTGGCGGCGGAAGGCGCATTGGGCAACAGAATCAAATTGCTATTGGAATGCTGTCCCATACTTTGTAATGTATCATAATGCTGGGTGACCACGATCAACGCGGAAGCTTCTTGAGAATTGATGCCCACACGGTTAAGCACTTCTACTGATTCTTCGAGGCCTTTGGCAATTTCACGGCGCTGGTCGGCAATACCCTGCCCTTGCAGGCGCTTGCTCTCAGCTTCGGCTTTAGCTTTGGCTACAATCCGAATACGTTCAGATTCACCCTCATATTCGGCAGCTATTTTTTCCCGTTCGGCAGCATTGATGCGGTTCATGGCATTTTTCACAGCATGATCAGGGTCAATATCTGTCACCAGCGCTTTTACAATTCCGTAGCCATATTCATTCATCGCATCTTCCAATTCGCGGCGAATCGCTACGGCAATATCGTCTTTGCGTTCGAAGACATCGTCCAATTTCATTTTTGGTACTTCGGCGCGTACCGTATCAAAAACGTAAGCGGTAATTTGTTCGTAAGGATTTTGCAATTTGTAAAAAGCATCATAAATCGCATCCTGCAAAATCTTAAACTGTACCGAAACCTTCATTTTTACGAATACATTATCCTTGGTCTTGGTTTCTACCATTACGTCCAATTGTTGGATTTTCAGGTTCACCCTACCTACGACACGATCAAAAAAAGGTATTTTAAATTGCAAGCCCGGCATCCGAACGCTGTGAAAACGGCCGAAACGCTCCACCATTGCTGCGGTTTGTTGTTTGACGGTAAAAATCCCCGACAAAAGAATCAATACACCGACACCGATTATTATTAAAGGATAGGAAAACATAGTTATTTTATTTTGTTAGGTTTTTCAAGGTCATTAAGATAAGAATAAAATGTTTGTTTTCCTGATTTTTTCGTCAAAAATCAGGAAAAACAAGAAAAAAACCAGGAATAACGGCTATTTGCTGTCAATCCTATAAAGTTTTCAGCTCGGATGTCAGCTTCGTGAGGGTGTCCTTGGCATCGCCAAACAGCATTCGGGTCTTTTTATGGAAAAAAAGTGGATTTTCAATGCCCGCATACCCCGAACGCATACTTCGCTTGAGTACGATCACGTGTTTTGCATCCCACACCTTGAGTACAGGCATCCCATAAATCGGGCTTCCTGGATCATCTTCGGCCGCTGGGTTCACTACGTCATTCGCACCAATAATAACGGCAATATCTGCATTTGCCAATGCGGCATTAGCATCGTCCAAATCAAGTAATTTCGGGTAAGGTACATCAGCTTCCGCCAACAATACATTCATGTGACCTGGCATACGTCCTGCTACTGGGTGAATGGCATATTTTACATCTACGCCATTGGCAGTCAATATATCATCCACTTCCTTGCACACTTTTTGCGCTTGCGCTACCGCCAAACCATAACCAGGTACAAATACAACCGATTGAGAATAAAATAATTGAATCGCCGATTCGTTCAGAGAAATTTCTCGCACGACCTGATCGCCCGCTGCTTTTGCGCTGCTACCGCCTCCGCCAAATCCACCTACCAACACATTGAGTAGGGAGCGATTCATAGCCTGGCACATTAGCATAGCCAAAATCACACCAGATGCGCCGACCAAAATACCACCGACAATCATAATACGATTGTCATAAATGATCCCCGCAGCCATTGCCGAAATGCCTGAAAAAGCATTTAACAAGGCGATCACCACCGGCATATCGGCACCACCAATAGGCACCACAAATGAAATGCCGTAAAGTAATGATAATACTGCGAATGCCACAGCCATTAACATGGAATTATCCAAGCCAACAACCAGTATATAAATTCCCATGGCCAATATAACCACCAATAATACCAAATTAAAAATGGCGTGCTTAGGCAATACAAATTTATTATCCTTGAGTAATTCTTCCAATTTGGCATAAGCCAGCATACTACCCGTGAAAGTTACACCGCCTACTAATAATGTAAAAAGAATATTAGTCGTCTGCGCAAAATTTGGAGTATAATTAAAGCTGTTTGCATTAATAATCTCTGAAGCTGCTAGCAAGACTGCGCAAGCTCCGCCCAATCCATTAAAAACAGCAACCATCTGAGGCATAGCCGTCATTTTCACTCGATAAGAAGCGACGATGCCAATCCACCCGCCTACCACCAAAGCAGCAATTATCCAAATATAGTTATTAGAAGCTCCATTCATTGGTGCAACCATTGCCGCAAGAATAGCAACTCCCATGCCTATAGCACCAACGATATTACCTCTTCTTGCCGTTTCCGGGGAACTCAACATTCGCAAGGCCCAAACAAAGGTCAATGCCCCAAACAAATAAGCCAGATATATGATAAATTGAAAAACCATCGTGATATACGATTTAGGATTTTTAGATTAAAAGTTTTATATAGCTAAGGCTACCGATTATTTTTTCTTTTTAAACATTTCCAACATCCGGTTGGTCACTGCAAATCCACCAGCGGCATTAATCATGCCCAACACTACGCCAATAAAGCCTAAACTAAGCGTGAGATAATCATCCGACCGTGCGGTACGCAATAGCAAAATAGCACCAATGATGACTACGCCACTGATTGCGTTAGAGCCCGACATTAATGGCGTGTGCAAAACAGTTGGCACTTTAGAGATTACCTCAAAGCCTAATATTGCTGCAAAGATCAGCAAGTATATCAATACTATATTCTCATTAAAAAATTGAATAAATTCCATATTGATTCAAGCATTTCCTGTTTTAATAATTATGATTGGGCTTCCACGGATTCCGCTGTAAAAAAAGCGCCGCGTACAATTTCATTATTCAAATCCAGGTTTAGTTCTCCTTTGTTTACAATCACTCTAAGAAAATTAAGCGCATTATTACTGAATAATACGCTGGAGTCCTGCGGCATCTGTTCCGCCAGGTTGGAATTACCAATAATGGTCACCCCATTGTGTTGAATAACCTGGTCGTTTTGTGTCAATTCGCAGTTTCCACCAGTCGAAGCAGCCAAATCTACAATCACCGAACCGCGTTTCATTTTTTCTACGGTTTCCTTCGGCACCAAAACAGGCGCCTTCCGGCCGCGCACCTGAGCAGTGGTGATGATGATATCGGCTTTCGCGGCTCTGGCTTGTACCTCTTCGCGTTGGCGCTTCAGAAATTCTTCGGATTGTTCCACAGCGTAGCCGCCTGCTCCTTTGTCGTCTTTTGCACCTGCAACTTCTACAAACTTCGCGCCCAAACTCTCTACCTCTTCTTTTGCTGCAGCTCTTGTGTCAAATGCCTCAACCTGCGCGCCGAGACGCTTGGCAGTCGCAATTGCTTGCAAACCAGCCACCCCTGCGCCTAGTATCAATACTTTGGAAGGTGGAATACTACCTGCTGCGGTAATCATCATTGGGAAATAACGTGGCAAATAACGCGCTGCTTCCAAAACCGCCCGGTACCCCGCCACTGCTGCCATCGAAGATAGAATATCCATGGATTGCGCCAAAGTAGTGCGCGGAATCATATCAAAACTACAGCCCCGAAGCTTGTATTTCCGCAATTTATCGGTGATGGTATCATCCACATAAGGCTGGAATAAGGAAATCAGTAACGTGTTTTCTTTCAGTTGTCGCAACTCATTGTCTGGAAGTGGATTGACGCTGAGAATAATGTCCGATTGCCGCAACAATTCTTCGCGGGATACAACCTGAGCTAAGTTGGCATATTCGCTATCATTGTACATCGAACCTGCGCCAGCGGCCGTTTCAATTAAAACTTCTAATCCCAGGTCTTTTAACTTTGGCAAGGTAGCGGGTACAACGGCTACTCGTTGGTCACCTTGCTCTTTTGGAATTCCCAATTTCATCAGAGAGTAATATTTTGGGCGTCAAGATATACAAAATTTCATATTCCAAAGGTGAAGAATTGACTTTTTGCTAAAGAATAAAATAAGATTTAATACAAAAACAAATGCTGTTAACATTGGAAACGTTAACAGCACTTATTTCAGGGTAAAACAATGCTTTTCCTAAAATCTCGCAGTCACACCAATCAATGCATTCAAGCCCAAAGTTGGGTAGTATTGCCAACGTTGTCTACGATTATTAGCAAGGTTATTCAGATGAATAAATGCACCGATATTCTCGGTGAACAAATAATCTGCTCCCAGGCTGATATCGAATAAAGCGTTCAGGTTTTCTGATTTTCCATCTCTATTTAGGAATGGGACGCCATTTTCTAAGAAAAGATCACCTTTCACCAATAACTTGCCCTCCAAAGTAGTGTAACGAATACCTCCATTGAGTGTAAGCGAAGGCAAATGCCAGGGTTTATCTTCACGCTCAAGTGTAAAGAAATTCTGTGTCACCGCTCCAGTCACTTCCAATCCTTTTAAAACAGGGAAAGTAAGCGATCCGTGAATGCTAATGATCTTCGCGGTGTCATACACCACATCAAAGCGAGGAATCGAATCTTGATTGGTCAGAAAAAGCGCCAGATTTTCGGCATCTTTATACCCCGCCTGCGCTCGATATTCAATTCCTTGGAAATTACCTTTGATACCGCCATAATATTGAATATATCGAGTATTTTCTACTTGTATTCTCGATACAATATAAGGGCTATAATCACTCAAGTTGCGGAAGGTATTTTTTTGTAAAGAGCCTTCTGCACCTACAAAAGCGCCGAGTACGCTGCCTAATAGACTTGCCGAGATTTCTACATCCGGGAATAATTGAAATTCATCCTCATGCGAGGTAACATTCAAGCCCAATTTTGCTCTGAAAATA
>JANRME010000094.1:0-16978 GCA_033761835.1 Saprospiraceae bacterium | reverse complement strand
AGTGCGACGTTAGGAGCATTGTCGGTAGCAGAATGTTATCAGCATTGTATTATATTCTTCATTTTTTATAAAAATTTTGATTATTCTCCCGATATTCTTTAATTACAAGTTGCATTTCTTCGATAGTATTTATACTTTTATTTCCAATTATTTTTTTCATAATTTCAGTAGGTATTCTTTTCATTTGATGATAAACTGGTTGGAAATCACTTCCAACCCCTCTAAAATTGCCAGATGCTAACAAATATTTACCTTTAGAAACAGGTGAAAAGCGAATGAATCCAAGTCCTGTTTCGTGCATGAACTTACCTTGATGCATAAATCCATCAAATAAATAGGTTATAGACATATTTTTTTCATCTGCCTCAATGTAATTGGAACGGAATTCTCCTAATAAAATACCTTTATCATCAAAAGCAAATCCTAAATATTTTAATTTTTTATTAAATTTATCATATATGAATTTGCCAATCGCAAAGTTCATTGGTTCATTAGACGTTCCAAGACTTAAATTAACTTCAATCCAATCTCCTGTTATTTTATTTTCAAAATTATTAATGTTTGCTAAATAAATTAATGTTTCTTTAATAAGAAGTGCCATGATTGAAAAAATCACAACTAATATAATGCCTTTTAAAGTGTCATTCCCTGGAACTGCAAATTTCTCTACAAAATATCCAACTAAGCCAGAGAAAACTACAGTTGCAATTGTATCAAAATTTATTTTCATTTATCTAATATTTTTATTGCTGATAACGGTGGCACTCACGCTGCCGCCGCCTGCGCTGGCTTTGTGTTAGGCTTTGGCGGTGGTTGGCGTTGAGTGCGTTGTTAGCGGCATTTATTTATCTACTGGGGGATTTATTTTTAGATAAGTTCGACCTTCAACCCATTCATTTTTTGTTTCATAATACCAACCAGAATAGTCAGTATTATACATGCCTGAATGTGGGTCTTCTTGGTAGTATTTAGTCGTTACTTCTCTGTTATAGCCAGGTTCATCCTTGAATTCAATGTCAAAATCTCCAAATTCTGAAAAAATTTTTGCAGATTCCTCTTTTACTAATTTATCTATCAAATTTATAGAATAACCTTTTTCATTAACTTTATTTACAAGTAAAGTTTCAACATCTTTACTTATTGTGAGGCATATTTTACAAATGTTTTTCTCCCAAACATGGTCACTCTGCCTATTTTTTTTACATATTTGACAAGTACATCCATTCCAAATGTGTTCACTTTGCCTATTACTACTACATACCCGACAAATACAACCGTTCCAATCGTGATAATCATTCCTGATTGTGCCACATTCAATACATTTGCATTTATACCAATAATGGATGTTTCTTTTACATAAATGTCTGTATAATATTTTGCGAAATATTTTAACAGTTGATTCCACTTTGATAAAAAGCCACAAAAGAAATATCGCCCATAGAATATAAAACACCCACTGATTTTGCAACTGAAATTTTTCAAGTAAGACTATCGTACTCGTTGTGAGTAAATAGGTTGTAATAAACCAAAGCGAAACTAATATTATATTTTTTGCGATTTTCATTGCGATTTTATTTACTTTTTTTGCCGCTAACTATTGTACTACCGCACTTCGCCTTTTACTTAGTCAGTTGGAGGTGCGGGTATATTCACTTAGTCAGCACTTTTATTCGTCAATTTTTAGCCAGTACAGCTTTTATTACAATTTATTTAAATCATCACTTTATTAACGATCCCAAATTAAACCAATCTACCGTATTACACAAGCTTTTATTACATAAAATCTTCAACGATTTAAAAACAGTTTTTACATTCTTTAGCTGTCTGTCGCTTTTTATTCGGCTTTACATTTTATGATTGCTTCCATGCTACTTTCCAATACCCTCTTGTCTCTTTCTTGCCTCCTCCAACGTATAATTCGACGGTCTTGCCCGTCCTGCCGGATACCAGCTTTCTTTATACAGCAGCAGTGCCGTGAGCGCCAGCAGCCAGTGTTCTTGTTCGGGGCTGAGGGCGGCGCGGAGGGATCGCACATACGAGGCGCCGCGATGGGTATAAAAGTTGGGAGAGTCTGGGTAAATGAAGAGATTGAGCAGATCAAATGCCGTTTGTCAGCGCCCTTTGCCGATGCGCTTGGGGTTGAACGCCAGCATTTCCGCAATGTCCGTGCCATAAAGCCTTACGGTGCCGTAACGGATGTCACCGAGCTTGGGCTGCTCCTGTTCCTGCAATCGACATTTCCATTGCCCGATGCGTTGTCCGTTGGTATCGTATAATAAAACATCAGCCAGCGGCAGGGGCAGGGCTTTCACGTCGAGTACCAGCCGACCGATTTTTGTCTGATTGACCCATACCTCGGCGGATTCTTCTCCCTGGGCGTATTGCAGGTGTAACACCACTTCATGGGCGGCAGTGCGCAGCGTAAGACTGCCTTGCGGCGCTTGAAATAATCGACGCACCAGATATAATCGGAAATGTAAGAAGGGTTGTTGCTGATGCGCGATATGGAGTTGTATCCGCGTTTTTTCGACAAAGAAAAAGGCGGTGCGCATGAATTCATACCCTGGTAAATAAAGGTGTTTGAACAATTCGGAACGCCAGGTTTGCAAATCAGGTAAAGGATAAGCGGCATCGGGTAAGGCTTGCGACATTCGGCGATGGGTTTGCTGCATATTTTTATTCATCCGCCATACGGTGCGAAACCACCACACGATAAAACTAAGCATGAATAACGCAAAAATGGCGTAAACCACGGGTACATAAAGGGCATCGATGGTGAACATGAGGTTTAAGATTTGTGTGAAAGATAAATGTTTTGGGAGCATTTTATATATCGGTTGGTTTAATTAAAGATTTACTAAATTTTTGAGGTTTAGTACATAAGGTAAATGACAGATAAGAATAATAATAAATAATTGAACTATAAATGATTACTAATAACTGAGGCTTAAAATGCAGCACTACGCCGTTAGGCGTTTAACATTGGTAGCCATTAGCCAGGTATTCCTTATGTTCCGTTAGGAACTTAATTATTCGTCGTTAAGCTCCTAACGGAGCAAGCACGGGGTTTCTTATCTTTTCTACCGATCTATAAGCCCTGACGGGCTATTTTTATCCATTGCTCATGTGAAATATTGATCTTATCGTCGCATATAAGATTTTAGCAGTTGGAAGCTGAGAAATTAAAGATTTACTAAATTTTTGAGATTTAGTAAATAAGGTGAATGACGGATAAGAACGATAATAAATAATTGAACTATAAATGATTACTAATAACTGAGGCTTAAAATGCAGCACTACGCCGTTAGGCGTTTAACATTGGTAGCCATTAGCCAGGTATTCCTTATGTTCCGTTAGGAACTTAATCATTCGTCGTTAAGCTCCTAACGTAGCAAGCACGGGGTTTCTTATCTTTTTTACCGATCTATAAGCCCTGACGGGCTATTTTTATCCATCGCTCATGTGAAATATTAATCTTATCGTCGCATATAATATTTTAGCGGTTGGAAGCTGAGAAATTAAAGATTTACTCAATTTTTGAGCTTTAGTAAATCCAGCAACGCTAAACGCACGATTTGAACGAGCGTCCGCACGATTTGAACGAGCGTCCGCACGATTTGAACGAGCGTCCGCACGATTTGAATGAGCGTCCGCACGATTTGAATGAGCAGGCGCACGATTTGAATGAGCAGACGCACGATTTGAATGAGCGGACGCACGATTTGAATGAGCAGACGCACGATTTGAATGAGCGGACGCACGATTTGAATGAGCGGACGCACGATTTGAATGAGCGGACGCACGATTTGAATGAGCGGACGCACGATTTGAATGAGCAGACGCACGATTTGAACGAGCAGACGCACGATTTGAATGAGCGTCCGCACGATTTGAACGAGCGTCCGCACGATTTGAACGAGCAGACGCACGGTTCTTTAAAACCTAATGACGCCTTTCACGAGCGGAAAGGCGTCATTTATTAGGCTTTGTTTAATTGGATTTGTATGGTTTATACTGTTTTATATCGTTGGCACTGGCTGGTTTTATACTTACGGCAGCGCCACCGCTGCTTGCAAGGTTTATTTTTAAGGTTGTTTTGTTTGTAACCAGTACCTTTTCTATGGCATACGCCATCGGGTTCTTTTCCCAATGGGCATCTTTTGCATCAGCGTAGATCGTAGCAATATATGTTTTTTGAGCATCAAGGAAATTCAGTGATAGATTGGCGATACGTGCGTTCTCATCGGTGATAGTGCCGAGATACCATTCTTCTTTTCCTTTCGCAAGCCGTGCAATGCTGATGTAATCGCCGGGTTCTGCTTCTACTATTTTCGTATCATCCCAATTTACTGCTACATCTTTGATGAATTGGAATGCATCGAGGTGTGCTTCGTAGTTTTCCGGCAAGTCGGCGGCCATTTGCAGCGGACTGTACATCGTAATGTATAATGCAAGTTGTTTTGCCAGGGTTGTATGCACTTGTTCCTTTCTGTCGGGTTGGTAATAGCTTCGTTTAATCTGGAATATGCCGGGTGTATAGTCCATCGGGCCGCCCATCAGTCTAGTAAAAGGTAAAATCGTTTCGTGATCGGGTGGATTCCCTTCGCTCCAAGCGTTGAATTCGTTGCCACGAGCGGCTTCGGCGGCGATCCAGTTGGGATACGTGCGATGCAAACCTGTTGGGCGAACGGATTCGTGTGAGTTTACCATGATTTTATAATCCGCAGCTTTGTTAACTACGTGAATATAGTGATTAATCATCCATTGCCGTCGTGATATTCCCCACGCGGAATGATTCTTCCGACATATCCTGTTTTAACTGCGTCATATCCGTATGCTTTCATTAAGAGAAAGGCGGTATCGAGCCTTCGTTCGTAGTTAGTTGCGGATGAAGATGTTTCATGGTGCATAATGAGTTCTATACCTTTCGAAGCAGCGTATTGACTTAGTTCTGTAATATTAAAATCAGGATAAGGCGTGACGAAATCAAAGACTTCTTCTTTCCAATTGCCAAACCAATCTTCCCAACCGACGTTCCATCCTTCTATCAAAACGCCATGAAAGCCGTGCTTTGCCGCAAAGTCGATATAACGCTTCGTGTTTTCGGTGGTAGCGCCGTGTTTACCGCTTGGATTTAGGCTTGACCAGTCTGTATTTGCGAGTTTAAGATTAGTATTTGCGGCATAACTCCAGGTAGATTCGTCGAGATGCATTTCCCACCAGATACCCACGTATTTCATTGGTTTAATCTAGTTTGCATCAGCTATTTTACTTGGTTCATTTAGGTTCAGTATTAATTTAGAAGCCAAAATATCGGTGGCTTTATCGCTGATGACGATGGTACGCCAGGGTGTATGGAATGGCGTTTGCAAAAACGCTTTGTCACCAACGGCACTCGGCACGAGATGAGACGTAAGTTTGAAATTATTTTTATCAATCATCAAGTGCATGGCAGGATAATTGACTAAAGCTGCTTCATGAATATTGCTATATATTCCATCCGTTGATTTTATCATCAAAGGCGTCTGTACCGCATTCTCTGCAATGATGGTACGGGTACTAATTTCATTGGCACTGCGCCCACGAAAAGCGTTTATTTCGCTTAGTTTTGTTGTAGAATAGCTGTATTCGTTGGTATCATAGTCTCCCGGTATCCAAAAAGCTTTATGATCGCCGGTAAGATGGAATTCCGTGTTTTCATTCGTCACTATGAAATAATTTAACTGGTCTTGCTTAGGAAATTCATACCTAAATCCCAGTCCATCATCGAATACTCGAAAGCGAATGACGAGTTGACGATTGCCAATGGCTGTTTGTTGCAGCGTAATGGCTAATTCACGATAGTGATTGCGGATTGTTTTTAGTTCACCCCATACTGGTTCCCAGGTTTCATCTATAAGATTAGAATCAATTCTTGAAATACTGAAGCCATTCATGAATGCAGGTGCGTCTTTGAGTTCCAGTCCCAATTTACTGGTTTGTATGATTGGTTTATTCCCGAATAACAGATTATAAGTTGGTTCGCCATTCGATGTTAAAGCAAAAGTAAGCGATAATTTTCCGCTTGGCGATTGGATGGTTTGTGCAGATATGTTTACACTGAGCAGTGCAAGCAATGCACACAGGAGTATTTTTTTCATAATGGTTCATGTTAGTTTTACACGAACCTAAGTTATTCCCTTTTTTGTTGCCGTTGAATGATAAAAATCAATAGAATAGGCTGTCAAAAGACTTTCTATGCTGCCTTTTGAAGTTGTAAATATGTATTATCCTGATGCTATAATCTTATTTTATCAAACAAAATCAACTCAATATTATTTCCCGATTGCAGCTTCAAGCATCGATTTGTCACCTGTCATTTCCCAATACACAAGCGATACAGGAATGACGCCAATGCGATTGATTTCATCCATAAATTCTTTAAGTACGAATTGATCGCCTCGTTGACGAGCGTACTCCGCGATCAGTTTATCCAAATCGAGTTTACCGATGACATAACTTGTGCCATACGCGGGCTGACGAAGGTAGAATTGTTCTTCATGCGTGATCGTGCCGCCATCTGCAGGTAGCCAACCGTAAGGAACCCACTTGGACGCGAAGACACAAGCCTCATCTATGTTCATTTCCAGCCCATGCTGATATAAACCTCCCAAACCGCGTGCTGCACGTTGCGCCAGCATGATCCAAACTAGTTCCTTAGCTCTGGGCCGATCTTCAAATAGACCTGCATTCATCATCAATTCTTCCATGGCAGTGGCTAAGCCCTCTGCACGACTATCAAAAATATTATACATCGTAGGTATTTGTCGAATTTTACTTTCGTTGGGTTCTTCCCGAATCCGAGCCAACTCAATCCAGTGATAAAAATGGGTACGCATCACCATACCATCACGGTAATTCACTTCATCGAAAAAACCACGCAAACCAGTGCTGGGCTTGAAAACGCCTACTTGCGCTCGCATAGCAGGTTCCATATAATCTTTGTAGGTCAATACTTCCGAGTCTTTCAGGAAAGCCAGGAATTCGTTGGTCGCTTCGTTCATGAGGCGATCATAATCTTCGGCATTATCGATTCTATTGAGTTTAGGCAGGTTGCGATGGCGATGTTCAAAGAAACGCAGCGAACTATGGGCTCTTGCGAGCTCTCGTTGCATGAGTAATACTTCTTCCTCCCAAGTGTAAGGCACGAGATGCACGTTTTTAAGATTCCAGGTGTAATTTTCTTTACCAACACCCGAAGTGCCTGTTTTGGAATTTGCCTGTGCATCCAGCCATTCTGCAAATTCATTCGATGCATCGCGTGCTTCCAGCGCGGCACTTGCCAAATCAGGAAAAACATCTTTTATGCTTTCGGCGAAAGCTTCTAAATCAGCGCTTTGTTCTCGGATCGTGCGAATGCCAGTCACCCAAAGATCGCGGGCATTGCCTGTGAGATTTATTTTAGCTCGTTCGTATAATTTAGCAGCATTTCTGAGTCGCCTTGCAATCTCCGCAGCGTCATTTGCAGAAAGTGGTTGCTGGTATTTTGGCAATTCAATACAGCCGTGAATATTGGGCGCTTCGCGCTCTGGCACATCGGAAGGATCAGGATAAAACCAAACATAGAATGCAGGGTCTCGTTCCCAGGGCTTGGTGACTCGATGTTCAAAGTCCATGCCGTTCATCTCCGCCCAAATCAAATACCAATCGACTTGATGTTTAATCGGCCAGCCCGATGTATCGACTGAAGTTAATTGTTTTTGCCAATCGGCTAATGTCTTATGCTGTTGCGTCATTGCTTCAACAGAATAGTCAGGTACGCCATCAATCATTTTAGGAGCGCTGAATTCACGCCATTTTAAAAAGAAATCTACCAGTTCTTCATAAGTAGAAAAAGAAGTTTTTGTAGCGCTTGAATCGTTGGGGGAGGTACACATTATGGTTGTAAAAAGCAAGCACAAAGCCAGTAAATACAAATGGAATTTGTAGCAATTCATGCGGTGTTTGTTGAATATAGGCTTCTGCCAATAGCGGCAGCCGGACTAAACTATATAAAATTCAGGAAATCTTGTAGAAACGGAGAGTAAAACGTAAAATTTAGACGACGTCGTGAATTTTATCCAATTCCAGAATGGTTTTGCCATTTTCAGCGAAGTACATGGGCGCAAATTGTTTGTCGAACAAAAAGTCTTCGGCAATATAAGAACTATTAATATGAACGGTTTGCGCGAAGGTTTCGTCGTGTGCTTGAATTTGAATCAGGATTTCGCCATTTTGAGCAATAAGATCATCGAGGCGTTTCCCATAAAAAGGACTGTTTTCATCAATCGGATGCACCAGCGTCCAATTGAGCGGGAGTAGCGTAACGGTTTCACGTTCAAGCGGTAAGCGCGAATATTTTCGCTCGCGCCGTTCGTTGAAACCTTCTATCCAGGTAAAAATGACTTCCGCTTGAAGATTGATGATGCGGTTATTGCGAAGATTGACGATCCGAAATTGAAGGCAGCGACCACCCGTATTTTTGTGATTGGTAATCAAAGCATTCCGACTAAAAATAATCTGCGCTTTAGGTTTGGAAAAGCGTGCAAAGAAGAGCCCAGTCGCCAGTGCGAAAGAGATATTACCGACCAAGGCTATCACTGCCGACATAATATGCGCAGGCAAACCCATCGGACTCATAGAACCATAGCCAACGCTGGTAAACGTTTGAATGCTAAAGAAAAACGTTTGTTCAAAATCTTTCATAAATGACTCTGATACGACACCAGATATATTTTCTGTGCCAACTATGACAAGGATAATTCCGAAAAAGGCGTTGATAATTATATAATATAAAACAACCAATAAAAAAAAATTACCCCAGGATAATTCCAAAAGGGTTTGGTAAGGTGACCTGGCTCTAAGACCTGTCCGCACTACATTTAAAGAGCCATCTCGATTGATCAAGCGCTCGCCTTGAGCGGCCACTTTATTGCCGAAGCCAAGATCGTTGGGTTCGGTGCGCATAGGATAAAACAGCGAAGCGATGGTTCGATTATTTTGCCGCTTTGCCATTAAGAAATAATTTAAAGTTTAAAATATAATAGATCAGCTTATTCTGAATCACCCGCAGGTAATTCCACTCTTTGAAATGCTCTTTTTCGAATTGCATAAAAAATACCAAATGGTTCGATTTCGATCTTTTCACCTGCCACCAATAAGGATTTAGCGCGACCTTGAATCCGGGGATACAGCCATTCAACAATTTTTTCAATCGAATCATTTTCATCAAAAGTCAAATACATTCTAATCGATTCCTGATAGCCCACACTTGTGCCGCGGTGGTCTTCATCCATGATAATAAAAGCATTTGTATCAGGTATTTTAAATTTGTCGCCAAATTGGAGCCAGCGATACATCGCGCCGAAAAGATGATATTTCAAATCTTTATCAGTTGTAAGTACCTCAAATTTAAGCTTATTGGCAGCAAAAATGGCGTGTTGATGCATAAAGGTCTCGCGCTCCGCCTGACTAAAGTTAGCGGTCGGCATTTTGCCGGTAAGATATGCCTCCATTTTTTCGGCCAATTCTTCGATCTGCTGAAAGCGCTCGGTCGCCATTTCACGGACGGTCTCATCCTCAAATTTTTCAAAATTATCGGGGTGGTATTTGCCGCGCAATTCGCGCAATACCTTCTTGAATTGCTCCGCATCCAATTCTTCAAAGGGTACGCCAAAATATTTTTGAATCGCTTCTTTATCCTTTTCGGTGATCGTGATATTCATGCTCCATCATTTTGCGATTAATACAACAACGCCTGACCTGATTTTGGTTGAAATGATATATTATTTTAAAAGACGATTAAAGAATTAAATTACTTTATTCTTCAAGTCACCTGGTCATCAAGTCACCCAATCACGCGATCTTTCAGTCTTAAAAGCGCTTCCCGATCGACAGTATGCTCACCTTCAAAAGTATGTATTTGAAAATCAAGTTGGTTTTTTGATAGTAATTCTTTAAATAACGCTGCTCTTTCAGGTGTAATAAAAACATCATTTATGCCGTAAATAAAATGCAAATCTTTATTCGAAAAATAATTTTGGTATAATAAATAATCTAAATCGTCAGGAATAGAACCCGCCCAAAGTATTAATGAATCAAATCGGGGGAAATCGCGGAGCATCCAGCGTAGCTGCGTAGCACAGCCTTGTGAAAAGCCAAATAATATAATTTTTACATCATGCGGCAGCTGCGAGATGTAATATTGATATAATGTTGAAAGATAATTACTATAATCTTCAATTTCGAGGAGGCGATCTTCTTTGGTCATCCAAATCGCGCCTACTTTACCCGAAAAACCTTCTGTATAATAACGCGACAAGCCCTCTGGAGCAAGAATAAAGGTATCTTCGGATGCTATTACATCAAATTTTCGAATAAAATATTTAGCAAGTTGCCCTTGTCCGTGACAAGCCAGCCAAAAGTAGCGAATATGCTCGCCTGGTGTACCAATTGTACTATAATGCGCGGTTTTGGTGATAGGAATGGTGTGGGAAGTGACCATCGTTGATGCGTTGAAAGGTTGATAAGTTGATAAAAAGCTAATATAATTCAACTCTTCAACCTATCAACTTTTCAACCGACATTAATTTTTCCCTTTTTTTCCCAGGATATTTTTCTCGCGCTCATCGAGTACAGGATAGGGGCGGGGCGCCTCTTCCATGATTTCATGCAGCACCATCGTTTGGTATTTCCATAAGCCTTTATCAAACACATAGCCCTCGTAGCTGCCATCGGGCACCATTACAGGCCCTTGTCCATTTGAGCCTTCCATGGGGATAAGATGATCGAAGATCAGCAATTCTAATGCCTCATCATAATTGAGTCGGACGCTTGATTCGGCGGAATATTCCAGCAATAACCTTTTTTTGGTAATCGTTGACTTGCCTTTCTCCTGATGCACAAATACCGGCGCGCCGAAGACCGGCTTCCCATCTTTGAAAGTCAAGACATCCACAATTTTACGCTTATTGAAAAACTCAAATCCATCGAAACCAAACAACAAGTAGTATTTGCCATTTTGCCCCTTACATTCTTTAATATTGTAATATAAAGAGCCGTACCAGTTGTCGGGCGCCAATTCTGATTGTTCCACATTGGTCACCAAAGCAGAGCGGTCAATAAGCGGATACAATTTCAATTCCGGCGTATTCATTTGAATCGCACCGTAATAGCGGTATTCGTTCTTATCCACATACAATTGCCATGTAAAAATGCGGAAAGAACTATCTTGCGGGTATTGAATCGAAACCGTTTTAAGTCGCTCAAAAGGATATTGGAAGGAATTTTCAATCTTGAGGGCTTTCACCAAAGTAGGAATCATATTGCGGCAAGCGGCAAAGCGATAATCAGGCATAGAATCATTAATCACCGCATAACTCAATACCGCTAAAGTATCTTCCCAGGTATGTATGGTTTGCCTATTTTCTTCGGTAATATTTTTGGGAGGCTGGGCCGCCAAGGAGACCGAAAACCCAAGGCATAGTATGAGAACAAACAGCTTATTCATTCGTTAGATTTTACGCTGCTTGTAACGTTTAATAAGGTTTAAAAATTGTGGCTTATCGATGTCTTCTTGCTTTGTTGTTTTTATAATCCATAAAAATAAACTCTCCAAGCCCTTGCAAACTGCTGTAGAATGCTTTGCCATTATTGGCACGGGTGAATTGATCCACAAATTTTACGAGATAAGGATCGCGGGCAATCATGAAAGTGGTAATGGGTATTTGCAATTTGCGGCATTGGGTAGCCAGCCCCAGGGTACGACTCACAATTTTGCGATCAAGCCCAAAGCTGTTTTTATAATATTTTTTCCCTTTTTTAATACAGGTAGGTTTACCATCAGTAATCATAAAAATCTGCTTATTCGGATTCTTGCGACGACGCAGAATATCCATCCCAAGCTCCAAACCTGCAACAGTGTTGGTGTGGTAAGGTCCAACTTCCAGATAAGGCAAATCCTTGATCTCAATCTGCCGGGCATCATCGCCGAAAACCAGGACATCGAGTGTATCTTTTGGATAGCGCGTGGTAATGAGTTCTGCAAGGGCCATCGCCACTTTCTTGGCAGGTGTGATGCGGTCTTCACCGTACAAAATCATCGAATGTGAAATGTCGATCATCAGCACCGTACTCATCTGGCTTTGATAGAATGTCTCCTGCACTTCCAAATCTTCCTGGGTCAGTTTAAATTCATCAATGCCGTGATTCAATTGCGCGTTGCGCAAGGATTCTGACACTGCAATGCTGTCCAGCGTATCACCAAATTCAAAAGGTCGTAAATCAGAGGTGAACTCATCGCCCCGTCCGCCTTGTCTGGTATTGTGATTACCGCGCTTGGTTTTTTTCAATTGCCCAAAAACATCCTCCAAAGCCTTGCGGCGTAAAGCGATTTCCAGTTTAGAAGAAGGCACAAATCCTGGCGATTGCGCATTTTCTTGCTCGATATACCCCTTATCAATCAAGTCTTGAATAAAATCAGCCATGCCGTAATTCTCGTCGGTCAGTTGATATTCTTTATCCAATTCTGTCAACCACGAAAGTGCTTCGCGCACATCACCAGAAGTGTAGATGAGCAGTTCCTGAAAAACTTTAAACAATTTATCGAAAGGCGATTCATTCGCGCCGGGTTTATGCTCTGAAAATTTCCATCCAATCATAATTATTGGTTGAAAGGTTTAAAAAATGAATAGCCCCGATTAACAATCGGAGTTACTGTAAAAATAAGGCAGTTCCGAATAAAGTTCAAGGCGTAAGGCGTTAAATTCTAATTTATTTTACATTAAGCAATGGCACAACATTTAGCGAGCTCAATGTAATCGGGTCGATCGGAAACCAATTTGTGAACAAAACTTTCTTTTATTTCACCCTCCTGAATTACAAAAACGCCTGGCATCTGGAAGCCATCGCCTATTAATTTGCCGGTGCCATGACCTTCAAGTACTGCTGACTGAAAACCGCGTATGAAAAAATGTAAGCCGAATAATTGATGAAAATTACCTTTGACCAAACCAAAAGCCATATAATAACGGCATTCAGGATCGCTGATATGAGTTGAACCTTCTAAATTGTAGCGACTGAAATAACGCTCGGCGGTTTCAACATCTGCCATGTGGACGAATACGATTTTTGCACCTGTACTTTCGATGTCTTTACGGCGTTTTGCTATATCAGATAACGCTTCCCGGCAAAATGTGCAACCAAAGTGTCGTAGAAAAATCAACATGATCGGCTGCCTATTCGACATTCTACAAATGGATTCGCCGGTATTGGTCATCATTTGCGATAAAACATCCGCCTCCACATTTACGAACGCAGTCATGACAAAGGATTGTTTCGTGAGTAATTCTCATAACAAGCGCTTGTCAGAAAAGTTTATTTTCAGAAAATCTGTTCCAACACATCTCCTACCAAATAAGCCAATGCAGCGGCTATGATCCCTAATAATAAAGTTTCGCTGACACCCCGAATGATGCTGCGTTCATTCACATAGCTTTTTAAAACCCCGATAAAAACAAATGCGGCCGATGTAAGCCCGGAAGCCCAGTAAAATAGGTTGATGCCCAAAGGTTGAATGTAATCAATCACGTACACCAACAACGGAATCAACCCGATGAGTACAAAGGAAATAAAAGTAGAAAGCCCTAAAGCAAAGGGCGACTTGTCTGCCGGAAGCATTTTTAATTCTTCGCGCATCATGGTTTCTACCCATAGTTTTTCATTGGAAGTGATATGTGTCACGATTTTGTCCAACAACTCGCCCCGAAATCCTTTTTGATAATAAATTTCTCGGATTTCCTCCTTCCCTTCCTCCGGGTTGTGCAATACTTCGTGGTTTTCTAAACGATGATATTTTTCGTAATGATGCCGTTCTGACTGATTGGACAAATAACTTCCCACTGACATGGAAAAACCATCGGCAATCAAATTGGCGAAGCCCAAGATGATGATTACTGGACTTTCTAAGCCTGCACCCGCAGCACCCGCCACCACCGCGAATGTCGTTACCGAGCCATCAATGCCACCATAAACGAATTCAGGCAAAAAACGTTGCAATTCCTTGATTCTCAATGTTGTATATTTTTATTTGAAAGATAACAAACAATCCTCAATCTTCAGTCCTTAATCCTTTGTAATTTAGCAAAAAAATTATTAACCCATGCTTACAGCCATTTCCCCAATTGACGGGCGATATCAAGATAAAGTGCAGGAATTAACCAATTTTTTCTCGGAATTTGCACTTATCAAATACCGCGTTTTCGTGGAAGTGCAATATTTTATTGCCTTGTGCGAACTTCCCTTGCCTCAACTTAAAGAATTAAATGAAAATCATTTCAGCGAATTGATCCGCATTTGCAATCAATTTGATATGGCTGATGCCGAAATTATAAAATCTATCGAAAAAACGACCAACCATGATGTAAAAGCAGTAGAATACTATATAAAAGAAAAATTTGACGCGCTCAATATTGCACAATACAAAGAATTTATTCACTTGGGGTTAACTTCGCAAGATGTAAATAACACGGCTATCCCGTTATTATTGAAAGATGCCATGAAGCAGGTTTATTTACCTTTATTTGAAAAATTGCGCAATCGCCTGGACGAGCTTGCTCGCACTTGGCTCAACATTCCTATGCTCGCTCGTACGCATGGGCAAGCGGCTTCTCCGACTACTGTTGGCAAGGAATTACTGGTTTTTGTAAAACGCCTGGACGTACAAATCGAACAGTTGAAAAGCATTCCCGACAGCGCTAAATTTGGCGGCGCTACGGGCAATATGAATGCGCATTATGTTGCTTATCCTGCAATTGACTGGCATAATTTTGCCAATTTTTTCCTGCGTCAATACTTGGGTTTGGAACGTTCTTACCCGACTACTCAAATCGAACATTATGATAATCTGGCTGCAT
Source organism: Saprospiraceae bacterium (assembly GCA_033761835.1). Lineage (GTDB taxonomy): Bacteria > Bacteroidota > Bacteroidia > Chitinophagales > Saprospiraceae > JADJNW01. The sequence goes on along the minus strand of JANRME010000094.1, from coordinate 2,048 downwards.
TATTCCAGGCGATGAGCCGCATCAATACAATACTTATTGATTTTTGTAGAGATATATGGACTTATATTTCAATGGATTATTTCAAACAAAAGGTCGTTGCTAATGAAGTGGGCTCCTCTGCGATGCCGCACAAGGTTAATCCGATTGATTTTGAAAATGCCGAAGGAAATTTAGGTATGGCGAATGCTATTTTTACACATTTAGCAGAGAAATTGCCCATTTCCCGGCTTCAGCGTGACCTGACCGATAGCACCGTACTTCGCAATATCGGCGTGCCGATCGCGCATACGGTGATTGCCTTTAAATCTTTACTAAAAGGTTTGGATAAAATATTATTAAATGAGCATAAAATTTACGAAGACCTTGAAAATAACTGGATGGTCGTAGCCGAAGCGATTCAAAGTATTTTGCGCCGCGAAGCCTATCCGCAACCTTATGAAGCCCTCAAAGCACTTACGCGAGGCAAAGCGAGCATTACACATACCGATATGCTTGAATTTATTGAAAATCTGGAAGTAAATGATAATGTAAAAACAGAATTAAAAAATATTACACCCCATAATTATATTGGGAAGGTCTAATTATGTACAAAAAACCAATAACCGATTCACTAACAATATTTTACATCCTTTTCCCAATTTCATATTTAATAATTCTGGGTTCTTGATACACAGGCTTAATAAAGGTTTCCATAAAATCCCTTGCCGAAGGCTCGTCTTTAAAATCGCCAACCGTATAAGAAAAGGTACCGCCTTCCAATTGCTCCATCACGACCTTACCGTGCCGAAAAAATACTTCGCTGGTGTCTTTTAATAAAGTATCAGTTGCTATAATTTCGATGCGAAAACCTGTATAATTTTCTGGTAAATCTTTAGCAGGATAGCCTTCTGGTTTTTTAATTTTAATTTCAATATCAGTAGTGGTGGGGCGCAGAATGCCTGATTTTGCTGAATCTTTCTCAGGCGCTTTTATTAAAGGTTTATCAAAACCTTCACTTTGTGCGAATATAATATTTAGTAAAAAAACGAATAACAAAGTGACTAAATATTTCATATTGATTGATTTTTAAGGTTATTTATTCCAATATTCTAACATTCCAATACTCCAATATTCCAACATTCCGGTTTAACTTTGGCATCGAGTAAAAATACAGAAAATCCGTATGAGTTTACGAATTGTCTTTATGGGTACGCCCGAATTTGCTGTTCCTTCATTGGACATCCTTATACAGAACGGTTATAACGTGGTTGGTGTTGTGACGGCTACCGATAAAATGGGTGGCCGCGGTGGCAAACAATTAATCGAATCGGCTGTAAAAAAATACGCGTTGGAGAAAGGTTTAAAAATATTACAACCTGAAAAGCTCAAATCTCCAGAATTTATCAAAAAGTTACAAGCGTTAAATGCTGATTTACAAATTGTTGTTGCTTTCAGGATGCTCCCCGAAATTGTATGGGCAATGCCACCAAAAGGCACGTTTAATCTACATGGCTCCTTGCTACCCAAGTATCGTGGCGCGGCGCCGATCAATTGGGCCATCATCAACGGCGAGACCGAAACCGGCGTCACTACTTTCTTTTTACAGCATGAAATTGATACCGGTGATGTAATTTTACAAACAAAATTACCCATCGATGAAAACGAAACCGCTGGCGAAGTACACGATCGTATGATGCTGCTTGGCGCAGAAACAGTACTGAAAACGGTTCAAATGATTGAAAAAGATAATATTATATTGCAAAAGCAAAATGATATAGAAGCCTCGCACGCACCTAAGCTTTTTCACGAAACCTGTGAAATAAATTTTAATCAACCAACCCAAAAGGTACATAATTTTATTAGAGGACTTAGCCCCTACCCTGCTGCCTGGGCGACTTTGGATGGATTGGAATTCAAGATTTTACGCACAACAAAAGAAATAATATTACATGATCTTGAACCCGGAAAATTTATTTCGGATAATAAAAAAATGCTCAAAATTGCTACCATTGATGGCTTCGTTCATGTGCATGAATTGCAATTGCAAGGACGGAAACGCATGGACACGG
>JANRME010000093.1:0-5450 GCA_033761835.1 Saprospiraceae bacterium | reverse complement strand
AGGGATGACCAATTGCTCCCGAATTACACGTTGCAGAAAACGCGCCCCATAACGCGGATGGTATCCATTTTCACCCAGATAATCGAGTACGGAATCTTTTATTTGCAAGTCCATTCGGCGATAACGGATGCCCTCTCTTTGTTTTAACAATGCCAATTCGCGTTCTACTACAAAGCGAATCGTAAACGCATCAAGCGGATCGAAGGCAATCACTTCATCTATTCGATTGAACAACTCCGGACGGAAGTGCTTTTGCACGGCATGGAGAAAATGGTCGCTTACCTCTTTTGCATTGATTTCATTATTCCAACCAATACGACTGTTTTGCAATGCACTTGCCCCAATATTGGAGGTCATAATAATGATGGTGCTGCAAAAATTGACCAATTTCCCCTGGTTATCGGTTAGGCGACCTTCGCTTAATATTTGCAACAGCAAGTCATAAAAACTGGGATGCGCTTTTTCAATTTCGTCAAAAAGCAATACGCAGAAGGGTTCGCGCCGAACCGCCGAAGTCAGCAAGCCATCTGAAAAATAATCCGAACCGATCAAACGCATGGCGGTGAAAGGATCCGAAAATTCGCTCATGTCGAAACGAATCATACGCTGGCGATTACCGAACATAAATTGCGCCAGCACTTTTGCCAATTCGGTTTTCCCTACTCCCGTTGGGCCAACAAACAAAAACGACGCAATAGGCTTACCCGCACGGGTGAGCGCGGTTTTGACCGATGCCAGTACATTGACGACACTATCAACCGCTTTACCTTGTCCAAATACGTTGGAATGGAACTCGTTTCTGACTTTTACAATGTTCATCTGCACAGTAGGATCTACCATAAAAACTGGCATACCTGTCTCTGTACAGAAATATTGGATAACCTCTGAGCGATCAATACGATGCGTAGCACCCAACCAATTTTTTTTATTCAAAAGCATACTTTCCAAGAAACGAATTGGACGGCCAGGCATCCCAGCGTAAGGTACAAAGCGGTTGTGCAGTCGAATGACTTCCTGAATGGCAGCTTCGCTGATTTGAAGAGAGCGGCCGTCGGCAATATCGCGCACTTTCTGTAAAATAATGCTTTCCAATTGCTTTTCGGGCGGTTGTTGAATGCGGATGATTTGGAAAAAAGAAAGAAAATTTGAGCTTTTCAACTCAATCCGAGCCAATTCTTCTTCGGTGCATTCCGAAATGATGACCACCTCGCCTTGTGCGATATAATTGCGCATAAAATCAGCAAGACTCACGCTATTGCCTGCGTATTGGCCCACTTCAAACAATTCCATCAAATTACGAACAAAAAGAATATGATCGCTTCCTTTTAATTCTGCGCAAAAGAGCGCCATATTATTTTCCCAGGCGCCGGTATCGCCGGTCAATTCTTTAATGAGCGTAGAAGCAGTCGTTTCCCAGACTTGCCCTTTGATTTGAAGTTTTTTTTGCTGATGCACGAGTTCCCAAACCAATGCTGTTTTGCCCACGCCCGATGGCCCAACGAGTAGTAAACTGCCATTGAACTGATTTTTCAAAGCTTTGGCCAATTGCTCCATTGTAGCTTCCATTCCATAAGCCACCTGCTTATTTAGCTCCAAAGCTTGAGCGGCTTTCGGAAGCAGCGGATTTGCAGTGGTTCGTTGGATTTCTTCAATTTCGGCAGGGGAAGGGGCGCGCAATTCCATTTCGTCGCTCCACAATTCTATTGCATCGTACCATATTGTAGTGATGACTTGTTGCATCGCACTCAAGCGCTTTTTGCGGGTGAATTCGATACGGATAATTTCTTGTAATTGTTTTGGAATATCGCCTTTGGAAGCCGCAAATGTTTCAATGCCGAGCGTCGGTATAATGCCTTTTACGCCCTGATTGCTTTCAGAATAAAAAAAATCAAAAGATAGCGAAAATGCAGGATAGCTGAAGCCATCTTTCGCTGCTGGAAAATTAATTTCTAAAGTATCAGAAGAAAATTCGGAAGGACGATATTCATCAAGTAATTGACGGAACTTTCCTTTGTCAAACACTTGTCGTTGAACGATTTCAGCATACTTTCCTGTCAAAATTTCAAAACTTTGCCCGATGCGTAATACCTCCTTGTCCGTCATTGGAATGAAAAGGTGCGTATCGGCTTGAAAATTAATTTTGAAAGCGTAAAACGGAATTGTGATTTTGAAAGCCATCCGTTACCCGATATTTGATAAAGAGCCAAGAATGATTGACCACTGAAAATTTTCGATTTATCATTTGGCAAATGATTGAAATTCAATGGTTTGATTCAAATATTTTGATGATTATTTTATTACCACTGCTTAAATGTAGAAAAATTTTAGAAGATGCAACTTTGCTTTTTTTATTATGGTATTTAATGTCCTGTAATATTAGAAAAATATTGCATTAATGCTTCTGCCACATCTTCATTGGCTTGTGTAATTTGATAAACTATACTGGCGCGGAGATAAAAGGATTCCCGCATTGCCAATTTTTCTGAAATAAAAGCATGCAGGGCCTCGTCGCTCAGGTCTTGCAGCAAAGGGCGATGGGAGCGTTCGGGCTGAAGCCTCTCCAACAAAATTTCGATAGGTGTTTGTAAATAAATGGTAATGCCCTGCCTGTTCATCCAGTCCATATTGTCAAAAAAACAAGGCGTGCCGCCACCTGTGGCGATTATTGCATTTGGGTGCTGATTCATTTTATGTAATGCAACCCTTTCCATTTCCCGAAAAGCGGCCTCGCCATCTTCTTCAAAAATCTGACGAATCTTGCGCCCTTGTTGGACCTCGATTTCATTATCCAAATCAATAAAAGAGCTACTGTTGAGCTTCGCCAGTTTCCTGCCAATAAAGCTCTTGCCGCTGCCCATAAAACCAATCAAAAAAATGCGCATTTTGGTCGAGAAAGTTTTTGAGGCAACAATCATCCGACTATTTTGGTTTTCTTTTCAAAAGGAATAAGCTATTTTTGCGCGGAAGCTTCGTTGAATATTAAGATTATAAGAAAAAATGCTCAGGATAATAAAGAGAAGTTGCTTGTTATGTTTGGCTTTTTACGCTTGCCAAAGTAATCAAAATGGAAGTGAAAAGGCACTTGAGGAAATTCCGGTGCAAGGAAATGCCGCAGAAATTATTCGCAATCCGGTGTCGGCTGAGGGAACAGTAGATACCGCCAACATAGCAAGAATAACTTTTGTCGAAGAGACCTACGTTTTTGGAACGGCGAAGGAAGGAGATATCGTTACCCATGAATTTCAGTTCACCAATACCGGCAAAACCGCTTTAATTATCACCGACGCCCGCTCCAGTTGTGGTTGCACCGTGCCGGAATGGCCCAAAAAACCAATCGCACCGGGACAAAGTGAAAAGATAAAAGTGAAATTTAATACAACAGAAAAAGAAGGAGATCAAATCAAAGGTATTATTGTAACTGCTAATACGTATCCTTCTGAATCGAGGGTGTATTTAAGAGGGACGGTCATACCGAAAGGATCACCTAATCAATAAATTTTGATCGTTTAACAATCGAAAAACCTAATTATAATATGCAATTATTAAACGTTTTACTACTGCAAGCAGGAGGGGCCGGTACCATCAATTTTTTGTTTCTCGGTGCTATGCTCCTTATTTTTTGGCTATTTTTAATCCGCCCACAAGCGAAACGCCAACGCGAACAGAAGACTTTTCAAGATAATCTGGAAAGAGGTGACGAAGTCGTGACTTCCAGTGGTATTTTGGGTAAAATTACAAAGATAGAAGACGATATTATCACGATAGAAATTGGCAACAAGGCGCATTTGCGTATAACTCGAAACTCCATTTCTAAAGAAATGACGCAGGCAATCTATGCTAAAACGGCTACAAATACCAAGCCAAATAATAAAGATACGAAACAAGAAGATCAAGATTCTGCTGAGGGAGGATAGAACCACCTTGCTGATTTGTATTGGACTTGCCTTGTTTTTTTGGTTGTTGACCAAACTTTCCAAAACTTATACCTATGAACGGGAAGTGGTACTTAAGTTTGAGTTGCCTAAGGGTAGTTCTTTTGTGGAACAACCGCCATCTTTACTGATCGCAAAGATAAAGGGCCGAGGCTGGGAGTTGATGTTTGATTATTTGATTAGCCCTGAAATAGTGCTATTTTATGATTTGAAAGCACAGAATTTATTAAGTCTCTCTCAAAATACCTTACGCATTGAGGTGCAACAAAAACTCATGTTCAATAATCTTTCGGTAGCAGAATTGAATGCAAAAGACCTTAATTTATTGATGGAAAGGCAAGCCACAAAACGAGTTCCTATCAAACTGCGCGATTCGCTTGTTTTTTCGCAAGGTTATCATTTGCAAACAAAAAGACTTAAGCCCGATAGTGTTACCCTCATCGGACCCATTTCTTTGCTTGATTCTATTTTTTATTGGAATACCGATTCTATTTTTATTCTTGATATTAAAAGCAATTTTAAAAAGATTGTGCCTTTGGCAAAGGCGAAAGGGGCAATAGAATTGCATATAACCGCAACCGAAGTGAGTGTTCAAGCTGAGCAAGTTACCGAAAAATCACTGTTTATCCCATTGATGGTGCGCAACGCGCCTAATGGACTCAAGTATTTTCCGGAAACGGTAAAAGTAACTTGCGTGGTAGGACTGAGCGATTATAATAAAATAAAAAGCGAAGATTTTAAAGTGGAAATAGACCTTGCTGAAGTATCCCTCACCGAAGGCAAAAACACCCTCCCTATTCAAATGGTCAAACAATCGGCTCAAGCGATCACCGTGCAGTTTACTCCCAAATCGGCGGAGTTTTTCATTTTTAAAAAATAAAGCTGCTTGCTTCTTTTGATTTGTTAATAAAAACGTTTTATTAGCTTGAAAATCAATTACTTGAAAGTTTGTACTTGATGGCTTGATTTACTTTAAGCGTTTTAATTGTATTTTTGGCCCAACTTTCCATTTGTAAAAAAAACTTAAAATGAAAAATACATTCTTGTTGTTGCTATTGTGTGGCCTTGGTTTGGGCGTTTCGCATGCCCAGGATGCGGTGCCATTTACTTTTAAAACGCGAAAAGGTGTTGTAATAAAGCAGGAAGTGCTGGATATTTTACTCGGTACAACGTGGACGAGCTATAAGCAATATGCGGTGAAAGCTGGTAAGGCGCAGCCCCAAAAAAGTAATTTTTTTGCGCTGAGAATCAATGCGGATAGCGCTTTTCAGGTGTCAGGAACAAACTATCGCCAAAATGGTCAGTGGGCCGTCAAAGGGAAATCCTTGCAATTGCAAGTAGTAGAGGATGTTAAAGCGCCCAATCCAGAGAGTTTTTCTATTAAGGGAGATTATTTGATTTATAAAATTACTAATGATGAATTGTTGCTTGTAAAAGAACTGCAAGGAGGGGAGCAATGGGTTGGCTATTTTAAAGGTACTAAACCAGCCGGTATAGGCCCGATGCCCATGGCCAGTG
>JANRME010000092.1:0-4407 GCA_033761835.1 Saprospiraceae bacterium | reverse complement strand
ATTATTACCAATTGACATGAACAAAGGGTTTAGTTGGTGAATTAGTAAAATTTCGGTTTCAAAAATAAGAATTTGACACGAAGTATTTTTAATAAAAATTCTTTTCGCTAAAAATATTTTGTCATTTGAAAATCAATGATTTATATAAAGCAAAAAAGCGCCCAGACAACTCTGCCGGACGCCTTAACTCTAAAGCATGAAGTATTAATTCATTGATCATTTACCATTGACCATTTTTCAAGATCAGTGCTAAATATTAACTGGTCAATGAATGTTGTCGTTTCCAAGCTTCAAAAACCCGGCGCATCGAGCCGATGTGCGTATGGTTTTCGTACACGCGCAGCCAGTCTTCAAAGGTCATGGTGCCATTTTCTGAATGTTCTACGGTATTTTTCCAAACCTCGTCGGGTAAGTTTTTAATCAAATCATACGATTTTTTTCTTAATAGGCGGAAGAGCTCTAAAGCATCTTCTACGGATTGCTGGTGATAGTCTAATTTTTTTGTCCAAACTTCTTGATCGTATCCTAATACCAAACTTCCTGGCTCGGCAATAAATCTTCGGGAACGAATATATGAATTTGCCTCACTATCAGCTAAATGCACGATATTTTCATGAATTGTCCATTTATCAGCGGCAGGTCGCCATTGCCACATATCGCGCGGATATTCGGCTAATGTCGCTACGATTTTATCATAAGCTTTGCCGTAACTTTCGACCAATCGTTCGCGCTCGGCTTTGTCCATTGGCAGCAAAGATTTTTCCATTTTAATATCGGCCCGTTCATATTTTCCTTTTTCTAAATCTGCTTCAAAAAAGCCCATTTGACGATACATATTGATCGCATTACCAGCATGAATTGTATTAGAATATAAAACCATGCGATGCCCGCCCATCTTTTTCGCTTGTTCAATGATCGCTTCGCACAAAATTTTACCATAGCCATTGCCACGAAAACGTTCATCCACAGTCATTTTCACCATTTCAAAAGTCGTATCATCTACTTTTTTCAAAGAGACCGTACCCACGACTTCCTCGTCTTTCATAGCCATCAAAATAGCGCCCCCGGCATCAAGGATATAGGATTTTGGCTGCGTAATCACTCGAATATCCTCGGGTTCTAACTCAAAATGCGCTTCGATCCAGGCGCGATTCAAACTTTCAAAAGCGCTCTGAAAATCAGGATGATAAGGGATAATTTTTAGCATGGTCGAATGATTGGATTTTTTTATTTAAACTCATCTGGTGACTCCAAAGTCATCAGATGAGTTTAAATGATCATGGATTTAATTCTTCCACATTATCAATATAATAACAATGTTGAAAATGCTTCATACCAATTTTAGGGTAATAATTTTGGGCTTTGGGCGCTGCCAAGAGTAGCAATTTTCCTTTGCCACAGACTAATTTTGTTTGCCGAATTAATTCCTTGCCAATGCCCATCTTTTGATAGTTTTCATCTACCGCCAGGTCGGACATATAGGTGCAAAAAGCAAAATCTGACAGCGAGCGCGCTACGCCAATCAACTTTCCATCCAAGCGAGCCGTCACAATCAAATTAGCATGCTTCAGCATACTGGCAATGCGCTCTGGCTCATCAATCGGCCGCCTTTCGCCTAAAGTAGAATTGACCAACACCTCGATAAATTCTTCGGCACTCAAGTCGTTTTCGATTTGATAATTAATAATCATGCTTTTATAAATTCAATATTTTTTAGAAATATTCCCATTTCCTGCGGTCGCCATAGGCTTGCCGCAGGCGATGCCGACTTCCCAATCAGTCTTGCCTTGAACGGGGTGCTCGCACCAAAGTCGCAAACCGACTCGATACTCGATAATTTGTTTGATATTGCGGATTACTTTTTTTCTTTAAGCCTTTATTTACAAGATATAAACTTCCGACAATGCACATAAATGCCAGTGCCATCATCAGATTCAATTTTTCACCCAGCATCAGCCAACCCAATAAAACCGCCACCAGCGGATTGATATAAGCGTGCATCGAAACGATGGTAATCGGCAGTTTTGATAAAGCATAACCATAGGCTGCAAAGGCCAGCAGCGAACCAAATATGATCAGATAAACCAAAGCGCCCGCCATCTGCGGCGACCATTGCGCTTCACTCCAATCGTCAAAAATCAGGCTCAACAAAAAACAACCCAGCCCGCCGAAAAACATTTGCAGGCTGGCGTTGAGAATCGGGTGACTTCTTGCTTTTTGTTTCTTTATAAAAACGCCACCAGCTGCCCAGCCCAGCGCCGCTATTAAAATCAGCATCGTACCGGTTGCATATTGCGGATTGGTCAATAAAATCAGGTTATCTCTGAATAAAATACTCATGCCTATGATGCCGGTGAGTACGCCTGCCCAGATGAGCCCGTTGGCTTTTTCCGAGCGATTGACTGCTAAATTAATTAACACCACCCACAGCGGCGAAAGCGAAGCAATCAGCGCAGCAATACCCGAAGGAACGTACATTTCTGCCCAACCGACAAAGCCATTGCCAATGGTAATCATCATAAAGCCCGTGAGCGCTTGTCGCCAAATATTGGCCCAACCGCCCAAGGATTGATGCCGAACCAACAGCATAAACACACCCAACAAAACGCCCGCCGATGTTTGCCGAAAGGCAGTGAAAAGAAAGGGAGGAAAATGCCGAACGCCAATCAACAGCGCCACATAAGTCGTACCCCACACGATACAGATAAACGCCAAAGCAAAATAAGCCAGTCGGTTGCTATTCATTTTTTTAAGTTGAGGAGTTGATTGGTTTAGAAGTTGATAATCACCGTTTTTTAAACTCATAAGCTCCTAAACTGCTCAACTTTTCTTGAAATTTTTTGCAAAGAAACCATACAAACGAAACTAAAAACAGACGCAGAATTGTTCTTTTGGAGCATAACAGAATTTTAGGGAAGCCGGAAATGGGAAGTCGGAAGTCGGAATCATGTGATGCCTGACATCTAATTCAGAAAATATGACAAAATCCAACATTCAGGAAGACTTTTTGTACCAACGAGTGGCCGACCGCATCGAACAGCTTATTCGACAAGGCGGCCTTAAAACCGGCGATAAATTACTATCTGTGCGGATGTTGAGCAACGAACAGGGCATCAGCATGAGTACAGCCTACCAAGCTTACACGCAGTTAGAAGCTCGTGGTTTGATCGAGTCGCGCCCTAAATCGGGTTACTATGTCAAGTTCAACCCTACGCGAATGCTCCCGCTGCCTCGTGTTTCCAAGCCTGAGCCAGTTGAAAAGGAAATCAGTCTTTCGGAGATGATTGCTTCGGTATTCAAAGACATTGCTTCCGATGCGATTATTCAGTTTTCGGTGGGGGCGCCCTCTTTAGATTTGCTTCCAGCAGCAAAATTAAATAAAGCCATTATCCATGCTTTGCGCAATTCTAAATATCACGGTATTAATTACGAACATATCCAGGGCAACCTTGAATTGCGCAATCAGGTGGCTCGCTTGGCATTTAATTGGCAGGGCAATGTCAGCCCCGATGAAGTGGTCATCACCTCCGGGTGTATGGAAGCATTAGTTACTTGTTTAAAAGCCGTCACCAAGCCAGGCGATACCGTAGCGGTCGAAAGCCCTACTTACTTTGGTATTTTGCAAGCATTGGAAAGCTTGGGTTTAAAAGCTTTAGAAATTCCTACCTGCCCAGAGTGGGGACCCGAACTCGATTTTCTGGAAGATGCACTGCATAAATTTAATATCAGCGCCTGCGTTTTTGTGCCAAATTTTAATAACCCGCTTGGTAGTTGTATGCCCGATGATCGCAAACGCGAGTTAGTGCAAATGCTTTATAATTATAATGTTCCACTCATCGAAGATGATATTTATGGCGAAATGTATTTTGGCGAGCATCGCCCCAAAACCTGCAAAACTTTTGATACGGAAGGCGTGGTGATGCAATGCAGTTCCTTTTCAAAGTCTTTGGCGCCGGGTTATCGCGTCGGGTGGGCGCTTCCTGGCAAATGGACAAAGCAAGTTACACACAACAAACTCATCCACTCGATTTCTTCGGTTACTTTGCAACAAACAGCCATCGCGTATTTTTTGGAAAATGGCCGCTACGAATTGCATCTCAAGCGCCTCCGCAAAGCATTGCATACGCAATGCTTGCAATACCTCCAAGCCATTCAGGAATATTTTCCTTGCGAAATTCGTGTCACCCGCCCCGAAGGTGGTTTTGTGTTATGGATTGAATTACCCGAGTGCATCAATGCTTTTGATGTTTACCGACAAGCTATCAAACGCGGTATTTCCTTTGCGCCCGGGCAGATTTTCTCTACCCAGGGCAAGTATTGCAATTTTATGCGCATCAGCTTTGGGCGTCCTTTTGATGAAAATGTAGAAAAGGGCATTGAAACGTTGGGAGAATTGGTGAAGGCAAG
>JANRME010000091.1:0-29999 GCA_033761835.1 Saprospiraceae bacterium | reverse complement strand
AAAAACTAAACTCCTATTATTTATTTATTTTATCAAAAAAATATTAAATATCATGAAACCACTAAAAGGAACATTAATTGCTTTATTGATTTTCAGCTTTTTTAGTGCCAAAGCACAAACCGATTTAGACAATAAAATCATTAAGGAGGTTTACACCCAAGCAATGAAAGCTATTGAAAGCCAAGATGCGAAGGGTCTTACCAATTTATTTTCTGAAACAGCGACTCATATTACACCTATCGGCGACATTGTACGAGGCAAACAAGCATTATTGAATAACTATGTCGAAGTTTTTAAAATGTTTGCACAAATGCCTAAGCCCGACCGCTTCACCAGCGAAGTGTTGAATCAGGAAAACCGATACCTCACCCCAGAATTGCTGTTATCCACCTACACACAAAAAGACACCTATTTTTTTGGTGCAGAAAAGAAAATAGAAGAAATGGCTCATGTCGTGTTGCTTGTCAAGAAGAATGATAAATGGCTGATTGAAAGCCTGAGTCTTACGCCAAAAGTGGAAATGCCAATACCCCCCACAAACACCGTCAAAAATTAATCCGCATTTTTCAAACCAAGCGGTTGCTTCCAAATATAATATGAAGTAGCCGCTTCATTACTTCTTCAGAATATCCTCTCTTGATTTTGCAAAATCATAAAAACCTAAACCATGAAAAAGATTTTGAAATGGACGGGCATTGTATTACTCGGTTTGATAATCGTGGCGGGGCTAAGCGCTTTTATCATAACAAGTAATGTTGCTAAAAGAATGAATAAAGTATATCATGTTCAGCCTGCGCCCCTTGTAATTCCAAGTGATTCTGCGTCGCTTGCAAAAGGGAAGCAATTAACGCTGGTACATTGTGCAGAATGCCATGGAGAGAATTTAGGTGGTACCGAATTTTTCAATGATCCCAGCCTGGCGGTCATTCCAGCGCCCAATATCACGCCTGGCAAGGGCGGGAAAGGCAGTTTGTACCAGGATGAAGATTGGATAAGAGTGATTCGGCATGGAGTCAAAAAAGACGGCAAACCTGCTATGATTATGCCTTCTGACAATTTTCAGTACATGAGTGATACCGATTTGGGTGCGCTCATTGCGTATCTGAAAACGCTGCCGCCTGTTGACCAGGAATGGAGTGCACCTCAATATACTTTCTTTTCCAAAATACTGATGGGTTTAGGCGCTTTTGGTCAAGTGCTGGACGCGGAAGTCATTGACCACGATGCACGGAAAAACATTACAGCGCCGACAGTAGCGCCAACGGCTGAATACGGCGCTTATCTGGTGAGTATCAGCAGTTGCCGGACTTGCCATGGCGAGCAACTTAACGGTTTTAAAGACCCCAATCCTCAAGCGCCTTTAGCGCCCAATATCACTACCGGTGGGGCTTTGGGACAATGGTCGGAAGCGCAATTTATGCAAACCATGCGCAGCGGCGTCACACCTGATAATCGGACAATCGACTCCAAGTTTATGCCCTGGAAGGCTTTTGCAAAAATGAGTGATGAAGAATTAATCGCAATTTATCGGTATTTGCAGGCGCAACCTAAATTGGCAAGTGCAAAATGATTTAATATATTGAAAATTAATTTTTTAAATTTTATTAAATTTCTATATATTATAATAAAACGAAAACCATTTAAAATAATTAAAAACTAAATAACGATGACAAAGAAAATCATTCTCTCAACCCTTGCGGGCGCGGCGACGCTCTTTCTAATTGGCGGACTTATTTTTGGAGTCCTTTTAGCCGCTCCAATGGCGGAATTCATGAAAGCATTTGAAGCTTGTGCGCATCCAGTGCCTCCGATACAGTTTATTGCATTTGCGAATATTGCAATGGCATTATTGTATTCTTTAATACTCAACAAATTCGGTATCAGTACCTTCAAAGGAGGGCTTACTGCCGCAGCCTGGATTTCATTTTTACTCATCTTTTGGTTTGATATGTGGATGTTCGCCACATTTACTGGAATGAATGTACAAATGATGATTTTTGATATTCTTGGTAATACGACAGTTGGCGCACTTGCAGGCGGCGTGATCGGCTGGGTGCTGGGAAGAGTTAAGTGATAATCCGCATTTGTTAATAATTCATTACACCATCTGTTGAGTCTTGTATATCATGTATGCAAGACTCTTTATAATTCAATAAAAAAGCACCTTGATATAATATCAAGGTGCTTGATTCTTTTAAGTAATTGAGCATATTTAATTTATATAATAATCTCCATAAATTGCTGATTGTCAATTTTATTGTTTTTCGGCTATTGGCTTTAAAACTGTTCGACTACTTAATAATATTTACTTTTTATTTACATTATTTTAATCCTTTCATCACTTCTTCAATCGCACGATCCAATTGCGGGTCGCGCCCTTCGAGTCTATCTTTGAACGTCGTTTTTACAAAAATATCAGGTTTCACGCCTTCTTGCTCTATGTTTTTACCATCCAAGGTGTAGCATCCAAAAGAGGGCAAGCGATAAAAAGAGCCATCCACCAAGCCTTTGCCGGAAGTGAAAATAATCCAACGGTAGGTCTCCGTACCAACGATTTTGCCTAAGCCCAATTGTTTGAAACCTGTGGCGGTCATCTCCGCATCACTTAGGGATTGTTCATTGACCAACAATACCATTGGATTGGCTGCAGGTGTGAAATTCGATTGCAGTGTGAAAGCGCCTTCACGGTATTTCCATTTCAGATAGGGTCGTTGACTCAGGAAACGTAGCACATCATCGTGCACATTACCGCCTGTGTTAAAACGCAAATCCAGGATCAAGCCTTCGCGTTGGTAGGCCTCGCTGGTCATATCGATCAGAAAACTATTCAATTCGCCTTGCCCCATATTGCGCATATGCGCATAAGCCACACGTTTTTTGCCCTTTTCATCTACAATCCGCTGATTATTGTCAATCCATTCGTCATACAAAAGCGAGTTCAAAGAACCATAGCTTTGTGGATGAACTTTTACGGTGTATTCCTCGCTTCCTCGTCGGAAAGTAAGGCCCAATTCTTCATCCAAAGAAGGTTGTGTCAAATAAAATTCTCGCCCAATCGCAGGATTGACAGGCGTTCCATTCACTTTGGCAAGCACGTCGCCAGGACGAATGTCTTTGTCTTTTTTGTCAGCAGCGCTATTTTTTACAATGTATTTGACGGTGTAAGGTTTATCTTCTTCAAAAATAATGCCGGCCTCTGCGGTGCGGGTTTTGTAGAAAATATTTTCCTCATTCCCAAAAGAATTGAAACCCAAATGTGAAGAATTCAACTCGCCCAACATATCGTTGATGAGAACACGCAAATCTGTCCGGGAATCTAAATGCGGCAAAAGCGCAGCATAGCGTTGCTTCATTCCTGACCAATCCGTGCCGTGGAAGGTTTCGTTGTAGAAATTCTCTTCCAGATTCGCCCAGGTTTCATAAAACATTTGATTGAATTCGTCTGCCAGGTTTTTGCGGAAAGTGCGTGAAATATCAATTTTTTCAACCTTTTTGCCATCCAGATTCACCGTGTAAATATCGCCGTTAATCAAAGCATACATCTTGCCAGAAGACTCTACAATGCTAATGCCGCCGGTGGCAGCGCCCTCGATTTTCTCGGTTTTGGGGCTTTCAAAAGGTTCATAAGTAACTTTCCACCAATTATAACGTCCTTCGTCGTGGTTGGAAGCAAAAATCATGGTGGTTTTTTCATCTTTTTGAGTTACATACACCGCAGATTGCGTCCCAAAATTAGGGCTCACTTGTTGTAGCTGGCGCATCAGTCCCTCAGGGTTGATAGTTGCAGGCGTAACAATTTTTATAGAATCTTTCTTTTCTTCTTTCTTTTTCAAAGAATCGGCTACAAATAACTCTTCATATTTCCCACTTTTGTAGGGGTTATCCATTTTTTCCAAAGGCATCCGATAAATCTTCGCATCGGCATTCCCATAAGGATAAGAAGGTTTTAAACGATTGGAGACAAAATAAATCCATTTACCATCAGGCGACCAGAAAGGATTGGTTTCGGTGACGGCAGTATTGGTAAGGTTCGTAGTGGTTTTGCTTTTTAAATGATGCACAAAAATATCCTGTTCGAAATTGCGATGCGCGGTAAACATGATGTATTCACCATCTGGAGAGAAGCTCGGCGCTGGATTTTGATACCCCCAAATTTCATCCTTAGCTAATAGTTCTGTTGTCAGGTTTTTTAAATCCATCAGCCGCACCTCATCGCGCCCGCTGATATACACGCCTTTACTGCGATTGTAGTTCAACACCATTTGACGGTCGTTGCGATTCACATTGGTGATTTGTTTTTCAGCAGCAGAACCATCGGCAGCAATGGAGTACCAATTGGTATAACCGTTGGCGTTGGTCATGTTATAAAGCAAGGTTTTATTATCTGATAACCAGTTGACTTCCAGCACTCTACCGCGTGCATGAGTAGGCAGCATTTGCACAAACTGGCCTTTTATATCAGCAGCAAACAATTTTCCACGCGATACGAACGCGAGTTTTTTACCATCAGGTGATACATCGAAGTTTTCGATATTGGTTTTTACGTCAAAATCCTGTGCTTTCGCTAAGGTTTCATTATCAAAAATTTGCACTTTTACCTTTTCGCTGCGCTTCGATTTTACATCATATATCCATAATTGATAATCTTTTTCAAATACAATCTTTTCGCCATTGGCGCTTATTTGAGGTATTTTGATCGACGTTTCAAATTTGGTCAGTTGCTTTTTCTTGTTGCCATCCAGTTCGTACAAATTATACTCGCCGTTGGCTTCGTCAGAAACAAAGAAAACATTGCCCTTCCGGTCGATCGTATACCAAAAATCCTTACCGATCCAATCGGTATAAACCTTGAATTCTTTTGTTGTCGGATTATAAGATTGAATATCAGGATTGTAAGCACCTTTATAACGTTTGCGATTAGCAGCGCTGCGGCTTTCCCAGGTTTCATTGAAGAAAATTTCCCCGTTCGGATGCGCTACAACTGTATGCACCGTGTTAAAATAATTGCCAAACAAGCGTACCGGTGTGCCACCTTCGATGGCGACTTTATAACCTGAATTGCTGTTGTAACGATTCGAAGTAAAGTAAATAAACTTGGAGTCCCAAGACCAACTATCCACCTGGTCAAAGGCTTCGTGGCAAGTCAACTGGCGAATTTCACCGCCTTCAATGGGCATCACAAATACATCCTGGCTTCCGTATTGCGAACTGGTAAAAGCAATCCATTTCCCATCGGGCGACACGCGCGGATAGGTTTCGCTGCCTTCCATTGCCGTCAAGCGCGAAGCAATGCCGCCGCCAGCATTTACACGCCAAAGATCGCCTTCATAAGCAAAAATAATCGCTTGCGCATCAGGGGTTAAAGTAGGATGCGATGCAAAATAAACATCGCCGGATTGTGCTTGTAATAGATTGATTATCAACGATAAAAACAAAATTGTAAATAAACTTTTCATGGAGAGTCAGGTTTTGAATGAGAAAAACAGATTTCTTTAGCTTTTGCAAATGTGCGAAGCAATTTCAAAAATAAATAGAAATCTGAAATCCCATCATTTGGGTGAAATTTTATTACATCTTCGCGCGCGCAATCGCCAAAATTTCTTGCTCCAATTCATCCGCCTGCCGCGCCATGGCTTCCGCTTTCTGCAAAATTTCATTTGCAAAATTTTTATCATCTAAGCCGGAAACATTGGTTTGCACGTTGAGCAAAGCGCCATGCACCGCTGCTCGTGCACAGAGCGCCCCTACCCCAGCATCCGAAGCGGAATTTGGATTACCTTCTTGCACCATAACCTTCAGTAAATCAAATGATTGAAAAGCTAATTCTAAAGTTTTAAAGGGCACTTCGATGGCGAATTTCGTAGCATCCTGAATGGCTTGCTTGCGAATGTTTTTCTCTTCATCCGTGCCTTTTGGCAAGCGAAATGCCTCCAGAATTTGGTTAAACGCTTTGGTATCTTCGTCCACCAATCGGAGCAAATCATCTTTGATACGCTGACCTTTCTCTGCCCAATCCGAAAAAAATTCCCAACGCTCGTCCCAGCCGCGCTTATGCGAAGATAAATTGGCGACCATCGTACCCAAGGAAGCACCTAAGGCCCCAATATAAGCAGCCGTTGAACCGCCGCCCGGTGCCACACTTTCGGAAGCGGTCTCGTTAGAAAATTCTTTCAAGGTCAAATGAATAAGCGGGGTTTTGCTTTTATCCTGGAGCTTGTATTCAATAATTTTTTGATGGGGATCAAAAGGCGTCAACTCGCCCAAACCCATTGATTTTACTGCGATTTTGATGATTTCTTCTTCTGAAGCACCCAATGAACGCTGCTGCTTTCGCAAAAAATATTTCCCGGCATCGAGCATCGCCTGCAAAGGAATCATGCCCACCAATTCTGAGCCGGTGACGCGCATACCGCGCCGTTCCGCACTTTTGCAACATTCCTCAAAAGCAATATGAATCGGTGTCTCCCGAATATTGGTCAAATTCATCGAAACCTGCGCAATGCCATACTCCTCAATGTACCAACCAATCCCTTTCACAAATTTCAAAGCGCCAGGTATCCTCACCCTTTCCCCCGTCCCCTTATCTCCTGTCTCCCTGCCTCCCATCTCCCCGTCTCCCGTCTCCCCGTCTCCTGTCCCCTTGTCTCCTGTTCTCTTATCCCCCAGTCTCCCCTGCTCCCGCACATCAAAAGCCACCGCATTTGCCCGCCGAGACGAAGTCGTATTCAAATTCACATTATAGGCAATCAGGAAATCCCGCGCCCCGATGACCGTCGCGCCTGCTTTAGCGTTAAATTGCGCTGGGCCGTAGTCGGGCTTCCATTCTGGTTTTTTCAATTTATCGGGTAAAGCTTCGTACTCTCCTTTGCGAATATCGGCAAGGTTTTGACGCTCAGGCTTGGTCGCAGCATTTTCATACAAATAAAGAGGAATATGTAAGTCTTTTCCTACGCGCTCCGCCAAGCGATGCGCCCATTGCACGGTCTCTTCCATCGAAATGCCCGAAATCGGAATCAGCGGACAGACATCGGTCGCGCCCATACGCGGGTGTTCGCCTTTGTGCTGGCTCATATCAATCAGTTCCGCCGCTTTTTGAATACCTCGAAAAGCCGCTTCCACAACTGCTTCCGGTGCGCCAACAAAAGTCACAACGGTTCGGTTCGTCGCTTTGCCAGGATCAACATCCAAAAGCTGTACGCCTTCTACGGATTCAATCGCATCGGTGATTTGTTTGATAACAGCAGGATCGCGCCCCTCGCTGAAATTGGGCACGCATTCGATTAATATTGGATTGGTCATTGGTCAAGGTTTGCGGGCAAAGATAGGAAAGTTTACGAGCGGATTTCCCTTCCACTTCTTCTTGAGGAGGTTCAATTTCCATGTACGATAAAGCTGCTAATGCTCACCCTCACTTGAATCAAGTTTTTCAAATGCTTGATACACTGCTTGATGATAAATCGTAGCGTGATCTTTATCTGGAAAATATTGAAAATGAGTCCGTAAATCTAGATTTTTATTTAGAAGTTGATACAATTTTTTAGCATCGCGCTCCATAATTTTACCTTCTTTACCTACTGCAATATAGACCTCTATTTTCTCCCGAAGGCTTGTAAAATTTGGATCTTTGGCTAAAAGTGATTCTTTACCCCACCATAAGCTTGGGCTTATTATGATATACTTATTAAAAAGTTTGGAATGATTAAATAAAATCTCCGTAGCTAAAAGCCCGCCAAAGGATTGCCCAATAAGGGTTTTAGAAGAATTGGTTTTATATTGTTGTTCAATAAAAGGCTGTAATTCTTTTTCAATAAATGTAATAAATTTACCGGAGCCGCCCGTTGTCGGAAAATCCTTTTTGTCTTTCTCAATGGCCGTAGGGTAGGTAAAATCTCTTCTCCTGTCCACATTAGCGATGCCCACTACAATCGATTTTGGTAAAATATTCACCCAAGGGAAATTACAAAATTGCACCAATCCAACAATATGAATAAAATCTTCATCCGCAGCGCCCTCGAGTAAATAAATAACAGGATAATTGATAGTATCGTCTTTATTATAACCTTCAGGAAGATAAATATTCAATATTCTTTTTTCAGCAAGTATAGATGATTCTATTTCAAGCGTTTCGCCTAAAATAAAAGGCTTTTTTTGCAGTGCTTTAAGATGCTCTTGCCCGATCAAGGTTTGTACAATCAAACAGCAAGGTAATAATAGAATAAGTTTTTGCATCTTTCATTTTACTTTTTACAAAAATATAGAAAATAAGTCATTACAAGCATATAACATCTTCATATTGAAATTTTTGACAGCATTCTCCTTGCTGTTTCCTCTTTTTTTCTAATATTAACAGCAAAATTGCACCAATAATTGGAGAGATTCCAACGGATTTTCTCCTGAAGAATACCGAGTCGGATTATGTAAAATTTGAATTGGATATTTTCTGATGAGTGCAGCCGGGTGATCCGATAAAATATTTAACTAAATATCCTGGGCGATATAAATTATTACATATAAAAGACGCCAGTGAAAAAGTGCGTTTCAGCGGCGACGGCGGTACGCCCAATCAGTGGATGGCGGTGTTCTCTAAAATGGCTGACCCTGGCACAGGAGTATTTGATATAGCGAGTATTTTTAAGCAAGCAGTTAAATTGGTTCTAGGGCACTTTTATTTAGAACGAGACCTGACGCCCACGCCGGAATCGACATTATACAATTCTTATCAAAATTTGCGAAAGTTATAACAAAAAAGGTCGGCACGAATGCTCGCGCCGACCCGAAATAAACACCTAAAACCCTATTAACTAACCTTAATTCTTTTGAATCATCAAATTTCTTTACAACATCATTACTTTACATCAATCACACGCGCTGCCTCGACTTTCATCACATCCTTCTTCGGTAACGTGAGTGTCAACACACCATTGGCGTAAGCTGCAGCGATGTCATCGGCTTTTACAGTTTCAGGCAGCGCGAAGCTGCGGCTAAAGGAAGTGTAATTGAACTCCCGGCGAGTGTATTTGCCGTCTTTTACTTCGTCACTTTTTTCCTTCTTCGCTGCAATACTCAGATTGCCACTATCCACACTGACCTCAAAATCTTCTTTCTCCAAGCCCGACGCGGCTACTTCTACTTTGTAGGCGCTCTCGGTCTCTATTACATTTATAGACGGCGTATTGTATGTAAAGTCACTTCCAAAAACGTCGGCGATATTCCGATTGAAAAAATTGTCAAAGAAACCTCGGAATTCTTTCGCCGGAAATGTCGGATCAAATTTCACAATATTCATAGTATTATACGTTTAGATGAACAAATTTGTTGCATTAATTGACTCCCTGAATGGTCACATTTAAGTCAATTTTAACAATTTTGCTTACAGAATCTCGATGGTGCGTGCCGGTTTCGGCTTTGCTTCTTCTTTTTTCGGCAAAATGACGTTCAAAATGCCATTTACATAAGCAGCTTCAATCGCGTCGGTCGATACGGTTTCCGGCAAGTGGAAGGTACGGCTAAACTCGCTGTAACTGAACTCCAATTTGCGTACTTTTTCGCCTTCTTCGCGTTTCACTTCTTTCTTAGCAGCAATCGTCAACACATTTTTGTCCACATTCACCGTGAAATCGCCTTTTTCCAAGCCCGGTGCAGCCACTTCGATGCGGAAGTTATCAGCGGTTTCTACCACATTCACATTCGGGCTGTTCTTCACGCCGTTTCCGTTCGCAAAAGTGGGTAAATCGGTGCGCAAAAACTCATCAAAAATGCGATCAAACGCAGGTGCAGCAAAGCGTGTACGTCCGTTGGCTGGTTTTACATTTACAAGTGTCATGGTTATATTTTTTGGTTGTTTTTAAAAATTGAATGACATGCTTATCTGTACAAACCACATTCCAATAGCGTTTTTCGGAATTTTTTGCAGTAGAAATGTAAAAACAGAATGCCAAAAAGTCAGTTGACATGATTTTTAATGACAAATTGGCAAAATAGAGCATAAGTGACACTAAGCTTTCCAGGATTTCATTAGATATAAGATATATATTGGAGTGATCAATTTGCGGGCGGCGATGCCGAAAGAACTGGCAGAGCGCGATGTATATATTCGCTACACGATTGAAGATTTGCACACGGATTTGAAAAACCTGGAATCACTTTAGTAAATGGTGATTGTAAGTGATACTTCTGCTATTACTAACTTGATCCAATTAGAGAGGCTGGATTTGTTGCATGATTTATTCGGAGAAGTGTTTCTTGCCATTTCCGTGCAGCAAGAATTATATCAA
Organism: Saprospiraceae bacterium; assembly: GCA_033761835.1. Classification (GTDB taxonomy): domain Bacteria; phylum Bacteroidota; class Bacteroidia; order Chitinophagales; family Saprospiraceae; genus JADJNW01. Next base: position 19,725 of record JANRME010000091.1, on the reverse strand, counting down.
CTTCCCAACCAGAAAATAATCATGAAATCCTGTAAATGGATTAAAGTAGAGGCAGTTCAAAACCAATCTTTACTGCAAAAACTGGTGTTACAAATGAAATTTCGTATTCACCCCAAATTATTCGAAGAAATTCTCAAACAAGTTGATGAGTTGTAAGTGCTTCAACAACAAACAATGCCAAGCCTCCCGACCTGGCATTATCCGTTCCCGTAATTCCGACTTCCCAATTCCGATTTCCGACTTCTTTTACAATCGCTTCACACTCGGCTTCAAATCCGTCAAATCCTTAATCTTCACCGGCTTGCCGCTTTCAATACTATTACGAGCGGCAATTCCAATGAGCACCGACATAGCGCCGTCGCGGGTACCAGCAGCGTGGCGGAGTGGATCGGGTGCATCGGGATTGCGGAAGATGCGGTCTTGCAATATTTTGTCACCACCGCCGTGTCCGCTGCGCACTTGCGGGATTTTGTACGATTCATATTCACCGAAGTTATCCATTGCGATGATTTCGTCGTAGGCATCGGATTCCTCCTTCGCATTTTGTTCCATTTCTTTGGCGTGGCGTTCGGCTTGGCTGGCAGCGTCAAACTTGCCTTGCTGGAATGGAATGCCCTCCCAGGAGTCGAGGCGTCCGCTCATGCCATTGAAGGCGATGCGCCAACCCTCGTAGGGCGAGTAGGTGGTGAGCGAGTAGCTGACTTGCACGTCATTCGCGTAGCGAATTTGTACCGCCATTTTATCGTAGATGTCAATATTTTCGCGCCATACGCAGCCGTCGCGGAGGTAGCCATCGTGCTGTTCGTTGTCGGCGTAGAGTGCCATGAGGTGCTTGTCTTTGGTCATATCCCAGTAGAATTTGCATTGGTTCTTGTGCGGGCAAGGGCGACAGTGGGTGTGCCGGAAGCTATTATTTTTGCCGTAATGTTCGAGTTTGCCATACGCAAAAACCTCGACGGGGTCAGAGTCGATCCACCAATTGAGCAGGTCGAAGTGGTGCGTGGCTTTGTGTACGAGCAAGGAGCCACCTTTGTTCTTGAAAGCGTGCCAGCGGCGGAAGTAATCGGCGCCGTGGTAAGTGTTGAGGTACCAGTGGAAGTCAACGGAGGTAAGCTTCCCGGCGCGCTCTTGCGCCAGCAATTCCTTGATTTTGGTAAACTGTAAGCCGTAGCGATAGTTAAATCCGACGAGGACTTTTCGACCGGATTTGCGCTCTGCGTCTAATATCTTCTGACATTTCACTTCGTCGGTGGTCATTGGCTTTTCGGTGATGACGTCCACGCCCATTTGCAAGCCTTTGATAATGAATTGATCGTGAGTAGAGTCCATTGTGGTGACGATGAGTATGTCGGGTTTGACCGTTTTCATCATTTGTTCGAAGTCGGTAAAAGTCGGGCAGTTGGCGCCGATGAATTTTTTACCATATTCCACCCTACCAGGGTTGATGTCGCACAGGCCGACGAATTCTACGATGTCGTTGTAATTATCGAGTACCGTTTTACCCCAGAATCCCGTGCCGCGTATGCCCGTGCCCACCATGGCGAGGCGCTTTTTGGCAAAAGGAGCGTTGGAAATAGCCGCAGTGATTGGATGAGCGAGTAAAGTAACGGCAGCCGCCATACCGGTGGTGGCAATAAAATCGCGGCGGTCAATGGTTTGTTTCATGATATGGATGTTTTAGGCGTCATTGGAACTGATCTGCTTTCCTTGATTTTCAAAGATAAGAATTAGTGCCAAATCAGAAATAGGAAGGGAAAAATCAGAAATGCAATGAATTGAGAATCAATTTAACATAAGATTATGCTTCCACTTTCAAAATAAAACCCACCTTAAACACATTTTCAATGCTGATGCGGGGGTCGTGTTGAAGCAATTTTCGGAGGCGGGAAATGAATACGTCGAAGCTACGTCCCAAAAAATAGTCTTTGCGGCCATACACTTGCTCTACGGCTTCTTCGCGGCGGAGGATTTGGTTTTGCTGAAGGCAAAGCAGGCGCAAAATCTCATTTTCTTTTTCGGTAAGGCGGGTAATTTCATCTTGATAACGCAATTCCTGGAGATCGTAGTCGAAAAAATATTGCCCAATTTGAAACTGTTGACAAGGCGGTTCAATGACTACATTTTGGTGCTTCCGACGGAAAATAACGTTGATTTTGCACAATAACTCATCCTCATCAAAAGGCTTGATAATATAGTCCTCCGCGCCCTGGGCGTAGCCTTTAAGCTTGTCTTCCTTGCGGGATTTAGCGGTAAGGAACAGGAATGGTAGTTGTTCAGCATTTTTGCGGATGTGTTCGGCAAGCGTAAAACCATCCATGCGGGGCATCATCACATCCAAGATACACAAATCAAAGCGATTGCGCTGGATTGCTTGCAAGCCCATCTGCCCGTCTTTGCAGAGTTTCACAAAAAAACCTTCGCTTTCCAGCAGTTCCACTAAGAGAAATCCCAGGTTCAGGTCATCTTCAACTACCAGGATGTTTTTATCTTCATACATATATTATTTTTTTAACGCATAGGTACTGTGTAAAGAAAAATCACCTCAACAACAACGGCAATGAGACATAAAACCGGCTTCCATTATTAATCTCGCTTTCCAATTTGATCGCTCCGCCGTGCCGCTCCACCACGCGTTTGACATAAGCCAACCCAAGCCCAAAGCCTTTCTGATTGTGGATATTACCATGCACGCCACGTCGAAATTTTTCAAAAACCAGCCGTTTTTGTTGATCGCAAATGCCGATACCATTATCGAGGAAACTCAAAAAAGCAGATCGCTCGTTTTGCTCTATTTTGACAGTGATATTCGGCGCTTGCTCGCAGTATTTGAGTGCATTGTCGATCAAATTACGAATAGAATTACTCAGGTGCAGGCGGTCGCCTTGGATGTGTAATTGTTCTATGCCATTCGATTCGATACGAATTGTTCCACTTTTTTCAGCAACTTGAATTTTCATATCCGCTACGACTTCCTGCACAAGTGATTGTAATTCAATTTTTTCTATTTCTAATTGATATTCACCTTTTTCGAGTTTAGCAATGTGTAACATTCGTTCTATTTGTTCGAGCAAGCGCTTATTTTCACTTTGTAAAATTTGCAAATATTTGCTATCAGAAGCTTCGGGCTGCTTTTTTTTGAATAGGTTGATTGCTAATTGCATATTGGTTAAAGGAGTACGAAATTCATGTGCCATATTATTAAAAAATTCAACGCTGACTTCGTTTAATTGCTTTTGTCGAAGAAATTTTATTAAAGTCATTAATAACATTGCACTAATAAAGAGCAAAATGAAAATAGAAGTGCTGATCATAAAGCCCATCTTCTGGATGATATACCGTTCCTTATTGGAAAAACGAACATGAACTTCTTGATTATCAATAGTTAAAGGGGTTTCCTTAGAGCAATAAGTACTGGGCATTAACTCTGGAAAGTTATTATTAACAATATCAAATTTGAAGTCAAGATTAATATCATAGCGCGCCAAGGCCGTTACAAGTGCATCGTGCATTTCTGGTTCCGAATGATTGGCAGGCAAGCAACTGGCGAAGCAGTTTTCCTGTGTTTTGGTGCAAGCTGCTTCCTCGGTTAAGCCAGTATTTTGTGCTGTTCCGAGCGATTCTACTGCGCTGCAAATTGCCATTGTTACTTTTTGATCGAATTGTTCTTCAATCAATTTTCGAGAATGCCGCAGCCAGTTTACTTGAAACAGAACGAGTAAAATGAGCGCCAGACAAGAAGCGCCAATCAACCATGCCGTTTTATTGATATTCATTATCACCCATTTATCATTAAAATTTACCACAAAAAAAGCGAAAATCCGGCGCTCCTGCTACTGCTTTAACAAGTATATAACAAGTGCCTAACAAGCGTTTCACAGTATTAACAAGTACTTAGCCGCATCTTTGTAGCGATAATAAATCGGTAACTCGGCGATTCCGAGTGAATTTTAAAAACTCATTTTCCATGAAGTCTTTGATTTTATCATTGGGTACTCTTTTTTTATTGGTAGTAAGCGTTGAATTTGCTTCTGCACAAGCGACGGCAACCTGCAAGCCCGAAGATTGCGCGAAGGTATGCAAGCCAAATCCTAATTGCAATCCTGCGGATTGCGCTAAAATCTGCGCGGACAAACCTAATTGTAAGCCGGAAAATTGTGCTTCAGCCAGCGAAAAAACTGCCAATGCAAGTTCTGCTAACAGCGGTGTGGCTGCTGCTATTGCTATTTTGGTAAACAACAAAAACGGCAATACCAAAACTTCTTGCTGTTCAAAAGCGGCGAGCGTTCAGGAAACTTCTTGTACTTCTTCTGCTGCCTCCACGAAGATTGCGGCTGTTCAAAAGGAAGCGAAAATTAATTAATTTTGAAAATTACATTATTAGGGCTTTGCTTTTAGTAAAGCCCTGTTTTTTATTATAAATATAATATTGACTAAATGAAAAGCTATTACCTTATAATGATTCTATTTGTAATAATTGCTTGCGCGAATCAAAAAAATATGATACAAACTTCATCCGGATTAAAATATCAGATTCTCAAAAAAGGCAGTGGCCCAAGAACTCAAGCAGGGCAAGCGGTTTTAATTTATGAAACAACGACATATCTTGATGGTACAATACTATATTCAAATGAAAATACGAATAATCCGGTGAAAGTGCTGATCGGCGGGAATCAAGCTACAGCTGCTGTGGATGAAGGCTTGAGAGGAATGCGAGCTGGCGAAGTACGAAAATTAATTGCGCCGCCTTATTTAGTAAAAAGGAAAGAATATCCCGATAATGTATCACCCGATTCTACTTTGGTAATCAAAGTTATTTTACATGAAATTTTACACCAATAAAAAAGCGAAGAGAATTATTTAATTAATTCTTATGATGAAACCTGTAAGGCTTTTTAAAACCTTACAGGTTTTCTTTTAAAAATTATTCATATCGCAAGGATTCTACCGGATTCGTTCTGGCAGAACGCAAACTATGATAACTTACTGTTCCTAAAGCTATTATAAAAGCTATAATTCCGCCAATTAAAAACACCAAAGGATTAATATCGATGCGATAAGCAAAGTTTTCCAGCCATTCTTGCATGACCCAATAAGTCAAAGGACTGAATATAACAAAGGCAATTATGATTAAAATCATAAAGTTTTTAGATAATTGCATCATAATTTGCCCAACTGAAGCGCCCAAAATCTTGCGAATACCAATTTCTTTTACTTTTTTCTCTGTAATAATAGCAGACAAACCAAACAAACCCATACACGCAATAAAGATTGCCAGCACCGCCATGATTGTTACGACCGATTCCATCTGTTGATCGGAGCGATATAATTCTGCAAAATGCTCATCCAGAAACGAGTATTGGAAAGGCCAATCGGGCACCAAATTATTCCAAATGCGCTCTATATCACCAATCGCCGTTTCTATATTATTACCATTAATTTTGACGGATAATTCTTCATAACCCCAGTCAGGATGCACCACCATCGCTAAAGTATTAATATCATAATGTAAAGAATTAAAATTAAAATCTTCTACCACCCCAATGATCGTGCCGAGCGAATCGTCGGGATACCAAGAATGCCCGGCCGCAATGCCAACGGGGTTTTCCATGCCCATTTCCTTAGCGAAAGACTCATTAATCACAAATGCATAACCATTATCCGTGCTATAATCTTTTGAAAAACCGCGACCATTTTTTAATTTTATTTCATACACATCCAAATAATCATAATCCACATTTACATTACTTGGCGTTAATCCCTGAATTGTATCCGTTTTTAATTTGAAACCCCATTGATGAAAATTATTGCCCAGGCGCTGCCCCGCTGCCGTCAGGCCTTTCACATTACTGCTTTTAAGCAATTCCGTTTTAAGCGTTTCAAATTTTTCATTTGCAGTTTGATTCATATTTACCAATAAAATATGATCTTTATTTAGTCCAATATCTTTATTTTGCATATAATAAAGCTGCTGCACCACCACCAGCGTACTTACAATCATTGCAATTGCCAGCCCAAATTGTAATACCACCAGCGAACTACTAAATACGGATTTCTGGCCTTTTACATCGCCGCCTTTCAAAACTTTAATGGCATCATAAGAAGCTAAATAAAATGAAGGATAAACGCCCGCCAGGAAACCCAGTAAAACCGTGAGTCCGAAAGCACCCAACAACAAACCAGGATGCTCCAGGAAATAAAACATGGATAATTGCCTGCCAATCAATTCATTAAGAAAAGGTGTAAATATTAAATTAATTATAATTGCAACTGCAAAAGCGAAAACGCCCAGCAGCACCGATTCAAAAGCAAACTGTGTAAATAATTGCGATTTGGAAACGCCAACGGATTTCTTCACGCCCACTTCTTTCCAGCGATGCGAAGCGCGCGCCGTTATTAAATTCATAAAATTAACCGAAGCGATTAATAAAATAAAAATACCTACTAAAGCAAAAACATTTAAATAACTCCCATTAAATTTTCTATAATTTTGATAATCATGTTCAATATTCATCGATATCAAATGCACATCTGGCAAGCGTTGGAAATAAAGTTTATAAAAATCATTTACATCTCTGGGGTTATCCTCGCTGGACGGCATATAGCGCGTCATGAATTCCGGCATTTTGGCTTCCAAGGATTTGATATTGGCATTGGAATCCATTAAAAGATAAGTCACCAAAAAATTACCACCAAATTGGCTATTAAAGTCAGGATTTTCGCGGGTAACAGTGGCTATGGAAAGTAGCACCTCAAACTGCAAATGCGAGTTTTCCGGTACATTTTTTATGATACCTGTAATTTTATAAGGGTCGTCTCCTAATTGTAAAGATTCACCGATGGGGTCTTTAGCGCCAAAGAATTTTTTGGCAACATCTTGATTAATAACAATCGAAAAAGGCTCGTCCAATGCGGTTTTGTGGTCTCCATCCAGCATCGGAAAATCGAACACTTCTAAAAAAGTGCTATCCACCGACACCGTTTTTTCGACCAGCATCCGAACCGCCCCTTTTTCAAAAAGCTGCTTGCCGCGTCCCCAAAAACGCGTATAACTCTGTACTTCCGGGTAGTCTTTTACGATATTCGGCCCCATGCCCGGCATCGAAAGCGCTACATTTTGTGTATTGGTGCCAGGAAAACTCTGCACCTCGTCCAAGCGATAAATACGATCTTTTTTGGTATGAAAAGCATCAAAACTTTTCTCCTCTTGGATAAATAGATAAATCAACAAACACGCGGCAATACCAAGCGCCAAACTAAAAATATTAATAAATGACATGAGTTTTTGCTTGCGCGTATTTCGGAGGGCAAATTTTAGGTAATTCCAGAGCATTTTGAGTGATTTTATGGATGAAACAAATTAATAATACTTTGGTTAAAGCCAAATAGTTACATAAAGGGAGTCTTTAAATTTGATATTAGATTTATTGAATAAGATCAATTATAGATATACCATTTTTGGGGATTCCATTTCTACTTTAGAATATTCCCTGAACGCAACTATTTTCCAAAATAATTCCCCACAACGAAACCATTTGTTTCAAATTATTCGGTTAATTTTACGTTTTGTTTCAACTCTGAAGGTGTTTGGGTGTTACAGTGTTTTGGTGTTTTAATTCTAAAAATCCCACTAAACCACGATAACACAATCGCACCATAACACTCAATAATGGCAAAGCACAAGGATAACGGCATTCCTGAAAACGGTGAATTAGACTTTGAGGACGTCATCGAGGTCATTGGTGCGCGCGAGCACAATCTCAAGGATGTGGATGTGCGCATTCCGCGCAATAAACTTGTGGTGATCACTGGTATCAGCGGCAGTGGCAAGTCTTCGCTGGCCTTCGACACGATCTACGCGGAGGGGCAACGTCGCTACATGGAAACGTTTTCGAGCTACGCCCGACAGTTTATTGGGGAGATGGAACGCCCGGATGTGGAGCAAATCTCTGGCTTGAGTCCTGTTATTTCGATCGAACAAAAGACCACCGGACGCAATCCGCGCTCTACCGTTGGCACGATTACAGAGATTTATGATTTCTTGCGCTTGTTGTATGCGCGTATTGGAGAAGCGTATTCCTACGAAACGGGCGAGAAAATGGTGCGCTACACCGAGGAGCAAATGAAGGAGCGCATTTCACAGCAATTTGACGGCAAAAAAGTAGTATTACTCGCGCCGCTGGTGCGTGGTCGCAAAGGGCATTATCGGGAATTGTTTGAGCAGATTCGCAAGCAAGGCTACGCTAAAGTGCGCGTGGATGGCGAGGTTTTGGACATCAAATCGGGGATGCAGTTGGATCGATACAAAGTACACGATATTGAAGTGGTAATCGATCGTTTGAAAATTGGCGATGAGCGCAAAGATCGTCTGAATAATTCTTTGCAAATCGCCCTAAAAATGGGCAATGGCTTGATTTTTTTGATGGATACTGATACGAACGAAGTGACGGGATTCAGTAAACATTTGATGGATCCTGCCTCCGGCATTTCTTATGAAGAGCCTTCTCCCAATTCGTTTTCATTCAATTCGCCTTACGGCGCTTGCCCTACCTGTAATGGTTTGGGCGAGATTAATGAAGTGGATATGGCGAAGGTCATTCCAGACGATAGCAAAAGCATCAACGACGCCGCGATTACGCCTTTTGGCGAAGTGCGCGACAACCTGACTTTCAAGCAATTGCGAGCGATTGCAAAAAAATATCAATTTTCGTTTTCTACGCCGATTAAGGAAATTCCCCAAGAGGCATTGCATACCATCATGCACGGCGGGGATAATTCTTTCGATATCAGTATGACTTGGGGGCAAAGCGAGTTTACTTACAATCTGGCGTATGAAGGTCTAATCAATATGCTCAAGCGTTGGTACGAGAATTCTACTTCTGAAAAGGTGCGCCAATGGGCCGAAGATTTTATGAGCATTACTACTTGTCCTGAATGCAATGGGCAGCGCTTGAAAAAAGAATCCTTGCACTTTAAAATCAATGAAAAAAACATTACCGAATTATCCAATATGGATATTTCCGAGTTGTCGGATTGGATGCATGATTTGGAAAGTCATTTAAGTGAGCGTCAGCAAGTTATTGGCAAGGATGTGCTGAAAGAAATTCGCTTGCGCATAGGTTTTCTCTTGCACGTTGGTTTGGATTATTTATCCTTGAATCGCCCTTCCAAAACGCTTTCCGGGGGCGAGAGTCAGCGGATTCGCCTGGCTACGCAGATCGGTTCGCAACTCACGGGTATCACTTATATCCTCGACGAACCCAGCATTGGTCTACATCAGCGCGATAATCAACGTTTGATCGAAGCTTTGCGCGAATTGGCCAATATTGGTAATACCGTTTTGGTTGTCGAGCACGATAAAGACATCATGTTGGCGTCGGATTATTTGATAGACCTGGGGCCTGGCGCGGGCAAGCATGGCGGTGAAGTCGTCGGTGAAGGTAAGCCCAAAGTTTTTATTAGAAATGCTACGCTCACTGCTGAGTATTTAAATAATATTCGCAAGATCGAAACACCCCAAAAACGTCGCCCCGGCAACGGGAAAAGCTTGGAACTCAAAGGCGCGACCGGCAATAACCTGAAAAACGTAAGCGTACAGCTTCCTTTGGGTACTTTTATCTGCGTGACAGGCGTGAGCGGTAGCGGCAAGTCCACGCTTATCAACGAAACTTTGTATCCGATTCTGCGGCAGCATTTTTATAAAAGCGTTCAACGCCCTATGGTGTATGAAAGCATCGAAGGTTTGGAGCATTTGGATAAGGTAATCGAGATTGATCAATCGCCCATCGGGCGCACACCGCGCTCAAATCCAGCGACTTATACAAATGTTTTTACCGATATTCGCAAAATTTTCTCCGAATTGCCGGAAGCAAAAATCCGAGGATACAAGCCCGGGCGCTTTAGTTTTAATGTAAAAGGCGGGCGCTGCGAGGTTTGTGAAGGCTCTGGAATGCGCGTGATCGAAATGAATTTCCTGCCCGATGTACACGTAGAATGCGAACGTTGCTTGGGCCGGCGTTATAATCGGGAGACCCTGGAAGTATTGTACAAAGGCAAATCAATCAGTGATGTGCTGGATATGACCGTGAGCGAAGCGACCGAATTTTTTCAAAATATTCCAAATATCTATCGCAAGCTGAAAACCTTGAACGACGTGGGTTTGGGCTATATCACACTTGGTCAGCAAGCCACTACCCTCTCCGGCGGCGAGGCGCAGCGCGTGAAATTGGCGGAAGAATTGTCCAAAAAAGATACCGGCAATACATTCTACATTCTTGACGAGCCCACAACTGGCCTGCATTTTGAAGATATTCGCCATTTGCTGGACGTGCTTGATCGCTTAGTAAACAAAGGCAATACCGTCGTTGTGATTGAGCATAATTTGGATGTCATCAAATACGCGGATTACATTATTGATATGGGTTTGGAAGGTGGGCATCGCGGCGGCGAGATCATTGCCATCGGCACGCCGGAGCAAGTCGCCAAGCATAAAACCAGCCATACAGCGAGGTTTTTGAGGATGGAGTTAGAATAAGTTATCGCATTTGAAAAGCCATCGTCCCTAAATCGCATCCTGCGATGTCACCGGGGCGTTTAGCTTTAATAAATATTATCTCCGGCTATTCAGAGTCTTCTGTAAGAAGGCTCTGAATGTTAACGTTCTGGTACAAAAATCGGAATATTTACTGTCAATCCATTTTAGCTAATAAACCTTGAAACTATACCTGAAAACGCTCGGTTTCCAAGCTATTGAATAATGCTTTGATGTGCGGTTTATTTAATTCAACGAGTGTAAATACACCCAACAAAATACCAAGTACACCTGTGAAACAATTTAAAATGGCAACTACAAATATAAAATTGTAATTCCGAATTTCTTTCAGGTATTTAGATGCAAATAAAGTCACGATCCCAAGCGCTACAGTAATGAAAAAGCCAATAGAGCCTATTACAATAAAAATAGAGCCAGGGTTAAATGGCATGGGTTCTGCCGTTTCTTCATTCAATTCAATAATATCAGTAAAGAATACGCCCATAAATGCATAAAAAACAAAAAGCAGCGAGCAAAGCAAAACGAGAATGCCTTGTACCAAGAATAATATTCTGAAGGTATTAAGGTTATTATTACTGTTTTCCATGATTGTTTATTTAGTTTTTTTACAAAATTAAGGATTTTTTTATTCTATTAATATCATTTTTAACACTCCGGCACAAAAATCGGAATATTCACTGCCAGGCCACCAAGCGAGGTTTCTTTATATTTATGATGCATATCCTGCGCGGTTTCCCACATGGTTTTGATCACATCGTCCAGGGAGACCTTGGCTTTGGCGGGATCGCTGTCCAAAGCAATATTTGCAGCGGTAATGGCTTTCACCGCGCCCATCGAGTTGCGTTCGATGCAAGGCACTTGCACGAGTCCGCCCACAGGGTCACAAGTCAAGCCCAAGTGATGTTCCATCGCAATCTCCGCCGCCATCAAGGCTTGCGCGGGGCTACCGCCAAGGCATTCGGTGAGCGCAGCCGCCGCCATCGCCGAACTAACGCCAATCTCGGCCTGACAACCGCCCATCGCCGCAGAAATGGTCGAGCCTTTTTTGAAAATGCTACCCACTTCGCCTGCTACAAGCAAGAATTTGATGATTTCATCCTCGCCAACTTCTTCGCCTGAGAAACAATAATAATACATCAAAACCGCAGGAATGACGCCGGCCGCACCGTTGGTAGGGGCTGTGACTACTTTGCCGAAATTCGCATTTTCTTCATTCACCGCCATCGCAAAGCAGCCAATCCATTTTACAATCCTGGAAAATTCTGGACGGCAATTTTTAACATGATATATCCATTCATCAATTCTATCATAATTTACATCACCAATTAATTTTTTGTAAATACTCGCTGCACGACGCGTTACATTCAAGCCTCCTGGCAGCATCCCCTCTGTGTGACAACCGATGTAAATACAATGTAACATTACATCCCAAATTTGTAATAATCCGCGCCGAATTTCCTCTTTCGTGCGCCAGGTTTGCTCATTTTTCCAGACGATATCAGCGATACAGCCTTCGTACTGATCACACCATTTTAATAATTCCCGACCATGATTAACGGGGCAAGGCAATTGCACTGGCTCCCGACTTGAGGTTTCCCCTTCTTTTACTACAAAACCACCCCCAATCGAAAAATAAGTAGCTTGATGTAAAGAAGAGTGAATAGAGTCACCATAAGCAGTAAATGTTACGCCATTTGGATGAAAAGGCAATGAATTAGAATAATGAAAATGAATATCATGTTGCGGTTCGAAGTGAATAACTTTTTTACCGCCTAAATGAATCTGTTGCTCAGATTGAATTTGAAAAGGAATATTCTTGACTTCTAATGGATCAATCGTAACGGGGTCTTCGCCATTCAAACCCAGCATAATCGCTACATCCGTGCCGTGTCCTTTGCCGGTAAGGGCCAGCGAGCCATATAAATCGACTTCTATGCGATTGGTTTGTTCAAGTAAGCCTTGCTCCTGCAATTCTTTTACAAAACGCTCGGCGGCGCGCCAGGGCCCGAGGGTATGCGAACTGGAAGGGCCTACGCCGATCTTGAGCATATCGAATACGCTGATAGGTTCCATTGGTTAGGTAATTTTAAGGAAGCAAAGATAATTTGGAAATCGGTTACTTGTTTCTAGCGGTTGGTTGCTCCTTGTAAATTCTTAGATTTATCTTTACAAAAATTTCTAAATCAAGTTAGAATACATTTCAATATTCATCTATTTCATTTCAAGTAAAATAATCAGAAAACAGCATCAATTATTAGCCTCATCCTTGAATCGCAGTGCCAAATATCGATTGTCCAAATCTCTGGAAGGCTCGTCGAATAAGAAGAATACCAACGCCATGCCTTTACCTTCGGAATAAAGGGCCAGCATTTTGCAATGGGCGCGTTCACTGAAGCTGTCTTTGGGCTGGAAAAAATATATTTTACCCCAATCGGCATTAAAATTTTCTTTCAATTCATCCTCGCTGATACTCAGGGAAGTAATGGCAGCATCTTCTTCATTGGTAGCAAGGTTACTTACCATCCGGAAACACTCAACATGCGGCGCTTTAAAAGCAATATTATACTCGCTATAAGGCGCTATTAGGTAGCGGATTTCCAGTTTCTCGCGGCGCGAGCGGATGCCAAAATCGCAAGGCTGAAAGCTATGCTTTTGCAATTTGACCTCTTTATAACTGCCTTCGGTGGGTTCATAAAAATCTATTCCTGCATTTTCAACAAGATGGCGAAAGTTATCGGTAAATTCGATTTGCGCGATGAGATGCTGCGCACAGAATCCACTGATTATAATAAATATGGTTCTAATTTTCATGGCGCAATTTTTATTTTAAAAATAGAAAATTACACCGTAAATCCGCAACTAAATCTCTGAATTTTAACAAAATGTATCTATTTGACAACATGGAGGGTTGACAAAAACATGGATAATTAAAATAGAACAACTTTAGAAGCTAATGAATTCAGCGACTATTACATTTCCATGATTGGCAAAAGGTAATATGTGGCGATAAACTCAGGCTGGGGCGATGCGGATTTTCTCTTTGATGGATTGAACGAGCGCGGGAGAGGGTTTTCGGCGGTGGATTTTGCTCTTGATAAATTCTCGGAAGGATTGTTCTTTACTAAGGACTTCCAAATAGGTTGGGTTGGCTTTAATCTCTTTGAGTAGCTCCATTTCGGCGGTTTCGGTCAGTTCATTATCCAAGTACATTGTCACTTTTCTGACCAGGTCCTGATAGTTATGATCTCTCATCATTTTGAAATTTTATGCTACTCGAGCGATTCATTCATTCAGTTACAGGTGCAGCCGTCGGGTACAAACGGTGGTCGTCCTCCTCGCCGCGCGAGTGCGCAGAAGCAGCGAAACCATGCATTTTGTATCCGTCGGTGCAGCATATTTTTTAAAATTTTATTCAACCGAATGAAAGCTCGCCGAAGCAGCGCGTTAACAATAAGGGTTTGTTTTAATATTTTAGTTTAAAAATTAATTTCTCCCAATCACAATTCCTCAAAATCTCTTGGTCTCAAAGTCACTCCTCCTCCTTAGCATATCCCAACGATTGCGCGTATTCTCGCAATTTATCCTTGAGCATATTACGAGCCCGGTGCAACCTCGAACGAACGGTACCAATCGGAATATCCAGGATTTTAGAAATTTCTTCGTAGGTGAAACCTTCGATGTCGCAAAGTAGAATTACCACCCGAAAGTCCACTGGAAGTGCATTGATAGCGTTGGTTACCTCATCGCCCATCATCGTCTGGAACATCTCCTCCCGCAAGTCCGCGTAACCGGAAATATTGGAATCCTCATCACCTTCCTGGTAGCTGGTAATGTCCTCATAATCCACCTGTGTCGGCTGCTTGGTGCGGCGACGGTATTGGTTGATAAAGGCATTTTTCAGGATTTTGAACAACCAGGCTTTGGCGTTGGTGCCTTCTTTGTACTTGTCAATGAAGCGAAACGCCTTCATATACGTTTCTTGTACCAGGTCGTTGGCATCTTCCTCGTTATAGGTTAGGTGGTAAGCGAATGTGTACAACGCATCTATTTGAGGTAAGAATTCTTCCTCAAAAACACGTTCGTAGCGCTTCGTTTGATTATCCTGCGTCATTACCATGGCAAAGGTATGTTTTTTTCGTCAAATTGTATGGACGCTACATTGACGAACTGTCCAACTTCATTTGTGTGAGAAAAGTTTCCTAAATATTCTAAAATGAATAAAATTTGTATGGAAAGTCTGATTTTGTTGAAAAGTTGATATGCTGTTTAGAAGTTTAGGAGGTGAGGAGTTTAGGAATTCCGGTAACAAGCCACAAGAAACCAGAGACAAGATGCCAGCATCAAAAATGCACCAATTCAATATCCTTGACTACATTCTCAAACCAGTGGAGCGGTGCAGGATTCTTATCACCGGTACGGGTATCGCATTTAAAAAAAAGATAATACAATTGAAGATTTTCGCTCATGCGTTCCATTAACTGCTGAAGGCGAGCAGTTCCTTCATCGTTTTGATTCAACAAGTGGATACAGCGCCAACTATAATAAGCTTCGTCATGATGTTCGATGAGGTCGAGTACAACAAAATCATTTGTAAAATCCTGCATAAATCGTCGGGCGCAGATGCCATGATGTTTGCTCCAATCGCGGGGTGTGCTTTTATCTTCGATATATTTAAAAGTATCATGTGAAAAAGCTGTCAAACGCAGGCGCTCCCTGGAAATCGGGTCAACGACGAGTTTATCAATATTGCATAACACTTCTCGCACGTGCTTATATACTTCCCCTTCGGGATGCCCGTAACGCGGGATGCCCCAGAGCAAACCCTTCACAAAATCAGGAATTTGTAGCAATTGTCGTTCAAGCGTTGTTTCAGGAAGCAATTCCGCTTCCAGATTTACGTTTATAAGAACAGAATGATGACCTGCTGTTGTTGCATTCAAGGATGACGTCAATAGTTGTTTTTCACTTTGATTCAAGCTGCTGTTAATTTCCTGTTAAATAGATTTTTAAGGGTAACAATGGTTTGGGGTTTGCAGTTATTTTCATTGTCTATTTTCTGAAAACAAAAAGAAGCTTTTTAGCACAAATATTCGTTAAAATAACAAAACTAACGAAAATATGAAGCAGATATTTTCCCTGGTAATTGCCGGTATGATTGGCGGCTTGGTCACGTTAGGAGGTATATATCTTTTACCCAAAACGACTCTAGCGACATCGGACACGTTTGCAAAGCAAGTAAATCTTCCCGCTTATTCCAATATAAAACCAGACATTAGCAATGTTCCGTTTGATTTTACCGAGGCGGCAGCAGAAGCGATGCCTTCGGTAGTACATATTGCAGCAACCGCTTCGCAAAAAACGGCTCAGAATAATCCACAGAAAGACGAGGATTTTAATCCTTTCCGCTTCTTTTTTGGCGATGATTTCCTGCGCGAAGGCCCACAGCAAGGCACTGGCTCCGGTGTCATTTACTCTTCTGATGGTTATATTATTACCAATAATCATGTAGTAGAATTTGCTGATGAACTGGAAGTTACGCTTTATGATAATCGCAAATTTAAAGCAAAGCTCATTGGGCGCGACGATAAAACCGATATGGCCGTTATCAAAATCGAAGGCAATAATTTCCCTGCAATAGATTTGGCAGACTCCGATAACGCTAAAGTCGGCGAATGGGTACTGGCCGTTGGCAATCCTTTTAACCTGACTTCTACCGTCACAGCGGGTATTATCAGTGCTAAAGGCAGAAGTATCAACCTATTAGGTGGCGGCACTGCTATCGAGGCGTTCATTCAGACCGATGCGGCGGTGAATCCGGGCAATAGTGGCGGTGCTTTGGTGGACGCAAAAGGGCGCCTGTTGGGTATTAACACTGCCATTGCAACGCGCACAGGTTCGTTCCAGGGCTATAGCTTTGCAATTCCAGTGAATTTGATGAAGCGCATTGTAGATGATATTATTGAATTCGGTGAATATCATCGCCCGCTATTGGGCGTCAATATTGGCGATTTGGACAGCGACTATGCCAAAGAGCTTGGTTTGAATATCTCGCAAGGCGTGGTGGTAGATAATGTAATGGATGGTAGCTCGGCTCAATATGCTGGACTTTTGCCAAAAGATGTAATAACGGCGGTAGATGGCCGCACCATTAAAAATGTACCGGAGTTGCAAGAAATTGTGGGCAGGGCCAAAGTCGGAGATGTGTTGAATCTGACAGTCAATCGCCAAGGTAAAGTAAAAGAAATTCCTGTAAAATTGAAGGCGGATAGTACAAAACCTCGTTAAGAAATTCTTAACAATTAACTTGCAACAAAAAACTGAATATAATAGTTAATTCGTTATAAAAGACTTGTTTAAAGTTGGTTTTTCGTTTTGTTTTGATGCGTCTGTCTTACTTTTGTAGGGCAGACGTTTTTTATGTACTTGAATTTGCTTTTGCTATATTGAAAACTGCATTTTATCCCTTTTTTCCAAATTTTCTTGTGACAAGCACCAAATCTCTCGTCAAAAATAGCGATTAGTTCTAAAAAACAAAATTGTTTTCGCTATGACACCGTTTCGATCTTATTTAAATGATTTGGTGAGCCTCCTTTACCCCAATCTTTGTCTGGCTTGCAGCGACCACGCGCCTGCACGTGATGAGATTATTTGCTTGCGATGCCAGCACAAATTGCCAAGAACCAATTTTCATTTGGAAAAAGAAAACCCTTTTGTAGAGCGCTTCTGGGGCAGAATTTGTATTGAAAATGGCGCGGCTTTGTACCATTTTATCAAAGGCGGCAGGGTACAAGAATTGATACATCGTTTGAAATATCTTGGCAAACGAGAAATCGGTATTCGTTTGGGGCAATGGTATGGGCACCAACTCAAGCAATCCGAGCAGTTCAAAGCAATTGACCTCATTGTTCCTGTGCCGCTGCATCCCAAGAAAGAACGATTGCGCGGTTACAATCAAAGTGCGCTTTTCGCAATGGGCATGGCAGAAGCAATGAACAAACCTTGGATGAAAAATGCGTTGGTAAGAAAAGCTTTCACCGAAACGCAAACGCATAAATCGCGCACCGAGCGCCTGGAAAATGTACTAGAAGTATTTGCAGTGAATAATAGGAAAGACCTAGAAGGCAAACACATTTTACTCGTAGATGATGTAATGACCACTGGCGCTACACTCGAAGCCTGCGGAATGCGCATTTTGGAAGTAGCAGGAACAAAATTGAGTATGGCGACAATTGCGATTGCAGATATTTGAAGCTGAATACTGGCTTCTGGATATTACTGATTCTTTGGATGCTATGGATGTATAGTATCGCGCTGTGAGTATTTATGACATCATAATAATCATAGCATCCATTTTTTCTTGATAGTAAAATAAAAAGAACTCCCTTTGCCAAGGATAGATTCGACCCAGATTTCGCCGCCATGCTGCTCAATGATTCGTTTGCAAAGCGCCAGACCAATGCCGGTGCCGGGGTATTGCCTATGGCGGTGAATTTTTTTGAACAATTGGAATATTTTGTCTTGCATCTCAGGTGCGATACCAATTCCATTATCTTTTATTTCAAAAAGCCAGTATTCGCCGTGTTCTATACCATTAATATAAATTTCCGGTATCACTCCTTCTTGATGAAACTTGATCGCATTCACCAGCAAATTTTGAAATAATTGTTTAATACGGATACGATTAGCAATTATCTGCGAAGGCATTAATGATAAGTAAATGTTGGCTTCATTTTCTATAATAAAAGAGGTAAGATTTTTAATAACATCTTGCACCAGCCCAGTTAATTCAATCGATTCAAAAATAATTTCTTCGCTGCTCACGCGCGAGTAAGTCAGTAGGTCTTCGATCAGAAAATTCATATTTTCAGCGCCATTGATGATAAACCGAAGGTAGTTCTGCCCTTTTTCATCTAAAATTGGCTGATAATTTTTTTGAACCAGTTGGGCGAAACTATGAATGGTGCGTATCGGCTCACGGAGGTCGTGCGAAGCAATATAGGCGAAGTTTTCCAGTTGAGAATTGGATTCAATATAAGCGGTCAATTCTTTATTTTTTTCATCGAGTTCACGCAGTTTTTCACGCAATTCCATCTGGGTTTTTCTTTGGTCGGAAACATTGCGTATCGCCAGAATCACCTCGTTTTCATTCATGGGGCTTACTCGCCCTTCGTAATAGTGCATTTCTTCGTTAATCGGAAAGAAATATTCAAAGGTTTGAATTTTTTTGTACCGAAGCGCCATTTCAATCGCTTTTACACCTGCTTTTGTAATAGTATCGGGCAGTACTTCCTCTAATTTTTTCCCTAAAAACTTGGAGGGTGCTATCAAAGGCGGCTCATTTTCGTTTTCAGATTCGTAATAATCAAGAAAAACAAAATCCTTATTGATGCGAAATTTCAAATCAGGTAATGCATTTACAATGCCTTTTAGGATACTTTCACTTTGCTGTAAGGCAAACTCGGCCTTTCGGCGTTCCGTTATATCTTGTTGTGTTCCCCATATTCCAAACAGATAACCATCTTTGATGTCACCTATTGCATGGTTTAAAATATGAATCATTCTACCGCTTGCATCTTGTTCGACCGTTTCCGAATTTGCCACTTGGTAGTTGCTTTCAATAAAGTCAAATGTTGATTTTCGATTATATTCAAAGTGCTCGCCGCCATGCACATCTATGACCCGCAAGCCAGCTAAAACGCTGGGATCATCATAACCGTACATTCGGGCAAAAGAAACATTACATTCATCAACATATCCATATTGATAATACATATCCACCTGCTGGACAATGGGTAAATTGATTGGTATCGGTTTTTCAAATCGCATATAATAAATACCATCAAAACTATAAGAGATAAAGTTGCGGTAGCGTCGCTCGCTCTCTTCCAATTTATATTGCGCTTTTACACTTTCTGTAATATCCTGAATAACAGCTAAGTATTCACAGACGCTACCATCGGTATGGCGACTAAAAATTTTCGCTCGCTCATAAAAATGCACCCAATGGCCTTCTTTATGTTGCAGGCGAAAATACTTCTCTATAATATCTTCGGAGGAAGCGTGGCTTAATCTTTCAAGGAAAGCAGACATAAAATTTCGATCTTCCGGGTGAAGCTGCGACACTAAAAACTCGAAGGGATTGTCAATAGAATCCATTTGAAATCCTAAAAAATTGC